>NZ_JBFANM010000041.1:0-111755 GCF_040674815.1 Nonomuraea sp. NPDC049709 | reverse complement strand
AGGCCGTACGTGAGCAGGACGCGTAGGCGACACGCCCTGAACCGATCGCCGATCCAGCTCGGCAGGTCCGCCTCAACCGGGCAGATCCGCTCGGCCCGCGCGATCGCGTTCCGCGCGTCCTGGGGCGTGCGCGCTCGCTCCGCGTCGCGTATGGCCGCCCTGGACCGGCCTCGTCGCCATTCGGCGACCCACTTGGCAGGCGGCCTGCTGCCTGGCACGCTCCAAAGCCGCTCCGCCAGCCAGCCGAGCACTGAGGCCGCCAAGCCGACACCGACGGAACCGGCGATCGCCGCGAGAGCAGCCAGCGCGAGACCGCCAGCGGTCCTCAGGGTCGGCTCGCCCGCCCAGGCGCTGATCTGCGCGCTCAGCAATGCGCCGTCGAAGGGATGCCGCTGTCCCAACGTCCACGCCGCGCCAGCAACAGCGAAGTACAGCAGGCCGGGAAGCGCGAGCAACCCTATCCACCGCTCGGCCAGGCGCTTGCCCACCTCGACAAGGAACCCGGTCACAGAGGCTTCGCCGTCAGCGAGCGCCGTCCAATGCCGCACACCGGCGCCCCCTGCTGTGATGTCACCAAACCTCGACCCGCACACAGGGCGAGCGGGCAGGTCCACCAGGCGCCTCCCAACGAGGAACGTTCGCCCGGAAAAGGCCCGTAGGCACGGCTGCCGGAGAAGAGCCCGCCGGGCTCGACGCGAGCCACCATCCTATCTAGGGCGTCGAGATCCTCTTCCACTCCTGCGGTACGGCCCGCCCGGAGGGATTCGATCACTCGGCGCCAGGTGTCTTCCATTCCGTGGTCGCGGGCCAGTTCAAGCAGGTCAACGTGATCAATTTCGCGGCAGAAAACAGCGATCTTCCCGTCCACTTTCACCGGGGCCTCGATTCCATACGTGGCGTCCTTGGAGGGTGCACATTTCAAAATCCGGCCGAATTGCCCAATCCGCAAGCTGTTCGCAGAAAAGTAGCCGAAATCGTGAGAGTTCACTGCGCGAGCCATCGGCAAAACTGCCTGACGAATTGTGCCTGCCGATAATTACATCCGTCCAGGTCATGCCCCGGTGAGGTATAGGTGCCGAATATTGTGTCATGGGCTTTGATCTGGGATTTTGCTGTGTTCGATGGCTCGGCTCCGGCAGGATCGCGGGAGGGCTCTGCGGCTTCTGTACTTGATCGTTTTACGGGTATTCAGCTGGATCGCGTTGCTCGCCCGATCGCAGGCGTCCGAACCGCGCCAGGTTCGTTTGGAGACCATGGTGCGGACCCTGAGCACGGTACGGCCAGGAGATCCATGCCTGTGGCCGTTGCCCCGGCGTTCGGCGCGGTCCACAGTGCCGGGGTGATCGGGCATGATGATCCGCATGTTCGAGGGACTCCACGACATTGACTGGGCATCGATGGAGCATGCGTACGGCTCGGCGCATGAGGTTCCGGAGCTGTTACTGGCCTTGCGTTCCACTGATCGGGGAGAGCGGCACAAGGCTCTCAGCAGGTTCTACAGTGCCGTCCATCATCAGGGGGCGGTGGTCCCGTGCACGACGGCGAGTCTGCCGTTTCTGTTCGAGTTGGCGGGTGATCCCGCCGTCCACGAGCGGGCCGCGATCGTCGAGCTATTGGTCAGCATCGGGCGCGTAGCCGTCGAGGAGTGCGAAGAAGAATACGCCGACCTGGTGGACTTCGCCGCAGCCGCGGTGGTGGTGCGCGAGCGGGCGGAGACGTTCGTCGCATTCGCCGCGGATACCGATCGCCACGTGCGCCGGGCCGCGATTCCGGGGCTGGGGCTGTTCCTCGATGACGCGGGCCGGGCCGGGGCGGTGCTGCGCGATCGGCTGTCGGCCGAGGCGGGGCTGGTCGAGCGTTTGCTGATCGTGGAGGCGATGGGGACGCTGGCCCTGCGCCTGCCTGCGTCGGCGGACGAGGTGATGGCGTGGTTCGCCGGGCTGGCCGCCGATGCGACTGTGGACCCGGGGATCAGGTTGGCGGCCGTGGTGCAGCAGTCCCGCTGTGCTCCGGAACAGATCGGCGAGGATGTCGTCCCGACCGCGATCGACCTGTTGCGGCAGATGGCGCACGGGGCGGCGGCCTATCCGGCGTGGCGGAATTCTCCCGGGCAGGAGCCTTCAGCGGGTTCGGCGGACGGAGTGCCGCCGCAGGTCGTCGCCGCCTTCGAAGACCCTTGACCGGCAAGGGCGCGTTCACGCGCCGACCACGGAACTGCTGCGCACGTTCCACGAGGCGCTGGCGACGCGGGTGCCCCAGCGTACGGCGCTGCTCACGGAGCAACTGGTCAACCCTGATCCCGGCTCCCGTCTGGACGCGATCCGGATGAGCCAGGAGCTCATGACGTCCTGGCGGGGTGACCACACCCGGCTCATCACCCAGGTCGCCAGACAACTCCGCACAGACGACCACGAAGTCGCGGCCGAGGCAGCAGCCGTCCTTGAGACCTGCCACCCGATCGCCGAGCCGGCCCGCGAACCGCTCGCCGCGTATGTCGCCCCGCACGCCCCGGACATGTGGACCGCGCCACAGCAGCAGCTGCGCCGGGCCTATCAGAACGCGGTCCGGGCCCTTGCCCGCCTCGGTGATGCGCGCGCGGTGCCCAGTCTTCTGGCGGCGCTGGACTGCGGCGTCGACGACTGGCGCGCGGTGGAGGTCGCGGGCGGCCTGAAGGAGGCGTCGCAGGAGCTGGTGCCTCGGCTGTGCGACCACATGCGCCGCATCGACCATGCTCAGCAGCGGCTGGGGATGAGCGCCGGTTCATTGCTGTCCGCTCTGGCCGCGCTCGACGATCAGACAGCGCTGCCCGTGATCACCGACACCCTCGTTGCGGCCGTACGTCACGAGCAGCGGTCGACCACGCGCTCGGCCCTGAAGGCGTTGGCGGCGTTCGGTCCCGCGGCGGCACCCGCACTCCCGGCGGTCCGGTCACTGACCACGGCCTCCGACGCTCACGTGCGGCACGCTGCCGTTGGCGCGCTGTGGGCGGTCAGCGGCGACCAGGAGGAGGTGATGCCGCTCCTTCATGATCTGCTTGGGAGCAGCGTCTTCTTCTGGAAGACGCTGGCAGCCGATGTGCTCGGCGAGATCGGCCCACCTGTTACGGCCGCGCTGCCGCGCCTGCGGGAGTTGCTGACCGACAACTATGAATGGGTCCGGGTCCATGGCGCGGCGGCGCTCTGGGAGATCTGCGGTGAGGCTGAGGCGCGGGTTGTTCTGGATACCCTGCTCCAGGCATGGGAGCAGAACCCGGCAACGGCCAATCATGTGGTGGCGTGCCTGGACCGGATGGGCCCCGCCGCTGCACCCGCCCTGCCGCGGCTCCGCTCGGAACTGAACCGTCCCCAGCGCGGAGGCCGGTTCGCGAGCATCGACAACGACGAGGAACTGCAGCGGATCTGTCGTGCCATCGTCGAACGGCTTGCCTGAGCCATGGTGAGGGTGGGAGGTTTCGCGACGGGTGGCTGCGCCCCCGCGGTCGTTAGCACACTGGCTTTTCGTATCGGGAAAGGCGCAGCTCGAACCCTGTGTCTTGGCCGGAGGCCGTGAGTGCGCGACCGCCGCTGGTTGTGAGGTTCCATAGCCAGGGCTGTACGTGGCGGAGAGGGGACTGTCCCGGAGCAGCGGAGATGGCCTGTCGCAAGGCCAGGCGTAGACGTTGCAGTTCTTCCAGGTCCGCTGCCGGATGATCCACCGCTCGCTGCCGTCCGTCCTTCGCGGTCGCCTCGTGATGGGGGCTCACCCCAGAGTGTGGACACAGGTTGTCATGCAGCGGGCAGCACCCTATCGATGGCCTGCTGCTCGTAGTCGATCGGACAGAGGTAGCCGAGGGTGGAATGCCGCCTGGCCGGGCCCGGGTCAGGCATCTTTCGATCGGCGAGCCGGCACACCGCGTTCGCCACTTCCCGCAGCGACGGTGTGACGCCCAACACTCGTGCCGCCTGCTCTATCCGTCCCATGCGTCCCACCCCCTCCTGGGTACAGAATCGTGCGCAATCGCCATCGTGTCGCGGGAGAACGTGGGAACAGCCTTCGCGGCTCCCACATCCGCTTCATCACCGGCCAGCCTCGGTGAGGATGCCGCTGATCTGCCAGCTCACCTCAATCGTGAACCCGTGGGGACTGTCATGGGGATCCCAGACCGGGCGGCCTGGGACTGCCTGATAGGTCTCCAGCGCCTCATGAACCGCGAAGTCGGCCACCGCGGGTCGCCGGCCTGCCGCTGCCAGGGGGCAACGTCGAAATCGTCGGGATGGCGCCGTGGCGCGGTGTCTTGCCGCCTGTAGCCTCGTCCTGCACGGTCATGGCCGCTCGTCTGCGGTCGACCTTGGCGATCGCGCGGACAGCCTCGAGGCTCGGCGCATCGAGGTCGGCCAGGCCATGCTCGGCCGCCCGCGTGCCGGAGGCGCAAAGCGGCACGGGGGAGGCGTAGGTCTCGACGGCCCGCGCGTCCGCGACGCTGAGCAGCCCGGTCGCCAGCGCGGCCCGGACCGCCAAAGCGTGGTGCCGTGGTGGCAGCCGGCCAGCCCGCGCACACCCGCGTCTCGTGGTCCTGGCCGGGCTGACCCCGGCCGTCACGCGGCGGGAACCGTAGCTCCTAGCCGGTGCCGTCTTGCAGCGTCCTACCCGGCTCGGGTTACGCCAGTCCTTCCCTGAAGCCCTGGCGCCAGGAGGGGTAGCGTGGCCGCCAGCCGAGTTCTTGCTTGGCCTTGGCGTTGGAGAAGCCGCGGCCCTCGGTCATCATGATCACTGCTACTTCGCCGGCCAGGAGCCTGGCCAGCCATGCGGGAACCCGCATCGGTGGCTTGGCGCCCACGGCCTCGGCGAGGTAGGGCAGCCACTGGCCGGCCGGGGCCGGCTCATCATCGACGATGTTGAACACGCCCTTGGCCTGGTGCTCCACCGCCAGCACGGTGGCACTGGCGGCGTCGTCGACATGGACCCAGGAGGCGTACCCGGTGCCGTGCCCGATGAGCGGGAACTTCCTCGCCCGGATGAGCTCGGCCTGCTCGTCGGTGGCGCCCGGCCCGTACAGCCCGCCGAATCGCAGAGCCGCTCCACCGGCCTTGACGACCGCATCCTCAAGGTGGTGCACGGCCGCCGACACCGCCTGCATCCTCGTACCCTCGTGCGCATCCAGCGGCTCTTGCTCGGTTTTCACCCACCCGTCCCGGCGGATTCCGTTCCAGTTGCCGTAGCTCTGGGCCACGAGGTTGGACACGCCGCTGGCCTCGGCGGCAGCCACGAGGTGGTCGGTCCCCTCGGTGCGCAGCCGGTTGGTCATGGCGAACCACTGGTCCATGTGCTTGAAATCGGGCTGTTGGCCGGAGATGGCGGTCATCTGATGCACGATCGCCTCCGGCCGGGTGCTGGAGACAGCCTCGGCGACCGATGCCGCGTCCAGCCCGTCCATCACGACCGGTTCAGCGCCCAGCGTCTCCAGCGAGCCCGCCTTCGCCGGGTCCCGGGTCGTGGCCAGCACCTGGTGGCCCCGTGCCACGAGCTGCGGCACCAGCCGACGCCCGACGACGCCGCTGCCGCCTGCCACGAACACCCGCACAACCATCACCTTCTTCCACGGCCTGTCTCGTCTCAGGCCTCGACCACTGGTCCCTAACCGTGCCGACAGCCCTCTAACAACCTGTCCTGCCCGCGGTCTGGCGCGATCGTGACCGTTGGCGGATCGACCATGACTCCTCGCTGCACCGAACATGTGCACGGCTTTCCCGAAGGGGGTTGAGGCGCTCCTGGTCAATTCCAGGCGGGATCGGGCACCCCGTTCAACGATCAGCTGGCTGGTAACTCGGTCAAGCGGTCCCGTGCTTCGTCTTCCCCTCATCCCCGGCCCAGGTTCGGGCCAGTGACCATGAACACGGAGTTCGAGCTGCGCTGTCCTATCGGCCCTGACCTGGGCTACATCCGGGATCTGGTCCGCATTCACGGCCAGCACCACGGACTGACCGGCGAGCGGCTGGACGACCTCGCGATCGCGGTCAACGAGGCCGTCACCAACGTGTTCGACCACGGCGGCCGGGCCGGCCTGATCACCGCTCGCGACCACGAGCACGGCGTCACCGTGGAGATCCTCGACGCCGGCGGCGGGCTGACCCCTGAGCACCTCGCCGCCGCCATCGTCGACCCGGCCGGCAACCACGGGTTCGGCCTGTGGATCATCCAGCACCTGTGCGATGAGGTCGCCGTGGAACAGACCGGGCTGGGCTCCCCGCTGAGCCTGCACATGTCCGGCCGGCCCGCCACGGTCGTGCTGCTGGACCGGTCGGCCAGGCACACGCGCAGGGACCTCCGGCGGGCGGTAAGCGACCCCACTTCGTGAGCACCTTTCGGCTTTCACCAGGGGTGTCCGCGTCCGCGCTGGAGGTCTACCGTTGCCCCTATGGGCCTCCCGTGGCAGCCCGTCCCCCGCCGCAGCGATCCCGCGCGATGACCCCGGCGTTGCTGCTGCATCACCAGTACCTGCCCGGCGTGTGCGTGCTCGCGCTGGCCGGCGAGCTCGACCGCACCAACAGCGGCGAGCTGACCGCCTACCTGAAGCGGGTCCGCCGCCCTGGTGATCACGTGGTCGCCGACCTGGCCGACCTGTCCTTCATGGACAGCTCCGGTCTGCACATCCTGCTGGACTGCCATCGAACCTGCCTCGCCGAGGGCGCGAGCCTGCATCTGGCCGCGACCTATGGTGTTCCCGTCCGCGTGCTCGAGGTCACCGGCGTCGCTGAGTATCTGCCTGGTCATGCCACCGTCCAGGAAGCCATCGCCGCCGTTCTGCGTCGCCCTTAGCACACCCGGTTCGGCAGGCTGTTATGCCGGGTCTGGTGTTTCTGCCGACCATGGCGGTGACGCATGTGTACCGTGAGGGCGTTTGCCGTGGCGATCCAAGCCTGGGGAGGTCGGGGTGGCACGTCCGGGAACATCGGGCGCCGGCGCCTCAGCGCTGGCGCAGTACCGCGCCCAGTGGCGGGCCGGGCGGCCGCGCCGGCTGCTGGTCCGGCTGGCCCTGTCGGCGGCCGCCTTCACGGTGGTGGCCTGGGCGTGGAGCTGGCAGGCGGGGCTGGCGGCCGCCGCGGTGGTGGCGCTGGCCGACACCCTCCAGCGGTGGCGGGTGCATTCGCCGGCGGCGGCCTGGCGCAAGGGTGCGCGTGGGGAGCGGGCCACGGCCCGCCGGCTGCGTTCGCTGGAGTTGGCCGGGTACGCGGTGCTGCACGACCGGAGACTGCCGCGATCGAAGGCGAACCTGGACCACCTGGTCATCGGCCGAGCAGGCGTGATCGTGATCGACTCCAAGCAGTGGCACCGCAACACCCGCATCTCCGGCCGCCACGGCCAGCTGTGGATCGGACGGCGCCCGGCCGACGCGCTGGTGAAGGCGGCCGCGTTCGAGGCGCGCCGCGTCGCCGAGCTGCTGCGCGCGGCAGGCTGGACGGTGCCGGTGACGCCGGTGGTCGCGGTGCACGGCGCGCGCCTGCCCCGCTGGGGCACCCTGACCGTCTCCGGCGTGACACTGCTGCGGGCCGGCCGGGTCTGCGGATGGATCCTGCGCCGTCCGGCCCGGTTGGAGGCCGGTCAGGTGGCTGCGCTGGGCGTGGCCGCCGAGCGGCTCTTTCCTTCGTATTCGTGACCGTGGGCGTCTCCTTGCCGAAGTCTTTGATCACATTGCCTCCTCACTGGGCTCGCCGTCGGGTACGGCCACGGGCATGAGCAAGCACACACCGATGGACAAGGAAGCGGTTCCCCGGAAGATCGTGGTGTTGTGTGAGGTCGTGTTGCCTGGAGGCAAGACCCGCGTTGCGGTGGCTCACAGAGGCATCTGAGTTGGGGTGCCGCTAAGAACTCCGCGATGAGCCGCCAAACCGCTGCTGAGCTTGGACCTTTACGGTTGGTTGGATGTACGCCCTGTGGAGGGCATGGGGTGGCGCCGACTTCGAGGCTGTCGAACTCGACGCCCGGCAGGTGCGACGCTGCTGCTGCACATCGACGGCCCGATGGAGTCCCGGCCGCGGGAGGGGCGTCCGGTTCGAGCTCCCTGCCGTCTTGAGGCGTCGGGAGCCTTCTCCTCTCCTGAGGCGTGGGCGCGGACCGTCGGAGCACGCTCGGCACGGGACACGTCCACCGCCTGCGCCGGAGCCATCCCGCCTCAGCGCACGGTGATGACCAGCTTGCCCGTGGTGCGGCCCGTCTCCCCCAGAACGTGGGCCCGGGCGCCTTCAGCGAGGGGGAAGGTGGCGGAGACGTGGGCGCGGAGCCTACCCCGGTCGACGAGGTCGGCGATGGCACGCATCCCGGCCTGGTCGTGTTCAACGATCAGGGCGACGGCGCGGACCTGTGCCTTCTCGGCCGCGGCTCGGGTGTCCTCGGTGCCCGGCACCAGGGAGATGAGGACGCCGCCGGGGCGGAGCACGCCCACGGAACGGGTGGCGGTCTCCCCGCCGAGGGCGTCGAGGACGACGTCGTAGCGTTCCTCGGTGTCGGTGAAGTCCTCGGAGCGGTGGTCGATGCAGGCATCCGCGCCGAGCTCGCGCAGGAAAGCATGCTTGGGGGCGCTCGCCGTCCCGGTGACATGAGCCCGGCGTTCCTTGGCGATCTGTACGGCGAGGTGACCGACACCGCCGGCCGCGGCGTGGATCAGCACCCGCTGCCCGGCCCGCAGGCCCGCGGTCTCGACGAGGGCCTGCCAGGCGGTGAGCGCGGCCAGCGGCAGAGCGGCCGCCTGGATGTGGTCGATCCCGGTGGGCTTGGCGACGAAGGCGCGGGTGGGGCCGGTCACGTACTCGGCGTGGGAGCCGGCTCCATGCGGGTAGGGCAGCATGCCGAACACCTCGTCACCGGGCTGGAAGAGGGTGACGCCCAGGCCGGTCTCCACCACGGTGCCGGAGACGTCCCAACCGAGGATCAGCGGCGGGGGTGGCAGGAAAATGCTCAGGGCGCGGTGCTTGAAGTCCGTGGGGTTGAGTCCGGCCGCGTGCACGGCGACGAGGATCTCCCCGGGGCCGGGCGCGGGCCGCGGAAGCTCGGTCAACCGCAGAACCTCAGGGCCGCCGAGGGCCGTCTGGTGCAGGGCGAGCATGACAGGCGCGCTGTGCGGGGCAGCGGGGCCCGGGGAGCTGAGATTGTCAGGGGTGTCCGGCGGAGTCATGCCTCGATCCTGGCCCTACGGTCTAGCCCGGGGCGATGGCAAGAAGGTCAGCCTCCGATACATTCTTGCCATGTCCGTCGACCCTGCCGCCCACCGCGTTCCCCGCGCCCGCCCTGCGTCTGCCGCGCCCGCCCGGGCCCGTGACCTCGCTGATCGCGCGGCCGAACTGGACCCGGCCCCGCGGCCCGGCGCGCACAAGGTCGTCGTCCTTGCCCTCGACGGCGTCTACCCCTTCGAACTCGGCATCCCGCACCGGGTCCTGGGATCCGCCGATGGCCGCTACGAGGTGCTGTCCGCGAGCGTGGACGGGCAACCCGTACGTACCGACACGGACCTGACCGTCACCCCCGGACACGGTCCCGAGGTGCTGGCCGAGGCGGACACCGTGATCATCCCTCCGTACGGGATCTCGCCGGCCTCGGCCGCCGCCCCGGACCCGCAGGCCCTGACCGCCCTGTCCCGTGTCCGCCCCGGCACCCGCCTGGTGTCCATCTGCACCGGCGCTTTCCTGCTGGCCGCCGCCGGTCTCCTGGACGGACGCCGAGCCACCACCCACTGGGAGCTCACCGACATTTTCCAGGAACTGTTCCCCCGGGTCGAGCTGGATGCCGGCGTGCTCTTCGTCGACCACGGTGACGTACTGACCTCCGCGGGGGCGGCGAGCGGTGTCGACATCTGCCTGCACCTGGTGCGCCAGGACCACGGCAGCGAGGTCGCCAACCAGGTCGCCCGCCGCTGCGTCGTGCCGCCGTTCCGGGACGGCGGGCAGGCGCAGTACATCGAGCGGCCGCTGCCGCCGGCGAGCGAAACCGGCACAGGACCGACCCGCGACTGGGCGCTGCAGCGGCTGGAACTGCCGCTGTCGCTGGAGGAGTTGGCCGCGCACGCGGCGATGAGCACCCGCACCTTCGCCCGACGCTTCCGGCAAGAGACCGGTCTGAGCCCCGGCCGCTGGCTGACCCAGCAGCGGCTGAGGCGGGCGCGGCACCTGTTGGAGTCCAGCGACCTGCCGGTGGAACGGGTCGCCCACGAGGTCGGCTTCGCCACCGCCACCTCGCTGCGGCGGCACCTGGCAGCGGAGACGGGGGTCGCCCCATCGGCGTACCGGCGCACCTTCCGCGTCTCGGATCGGGCCGCGGGCGACGTCAGGGAAGCATCAGGACCTGGGCGCTGAGAGGTCGTTCTCACGCAAGAGCGAGCCTTCGGGCTATGAACGCGCGCGATCGTCGATCAGAAGCCCCAGCGTTTCCAGCGCTTCCCAGGCCGTCAGATGCCGGTCGGGGTCGGTTTCCTGCTGCGAGGACTGGTTGATCAGATCGGCAAAGGACTTGCCGGTCCTGCTCCGGCAGGTCCTGCAGGATTACGGCCACCGGTTCGATCACCTGCATGCTGGCCTCGATGACGCCTTCGGCTGTCAGCCGGGGACCTGCTCAGCCATCGCCCGCGCTGCCTGGACAGGAGCGGTGAGCGTTTCATTACTTAGAGTGACATAACTGTCGCTTTGCGTTATTTATGGAGGTAGATGGGCTAGTTGGAAGACAGGGAGCGCCAACCAGGCGCGCCAAACCGAAGAGAGGAGAACATCATGGATCAGTACGAGATCCAGCAGGCTCCGTACGAGCCGCCGACCATGGAGGAAGCCGGTACCCTCGCCGAGGTGACCCGTGGCGAGGGGTTTTACGGCTGGGACTCCCGTGGCCGCGGCTTCTGGGGTTGACGGCCAGGTGTGATCGGTGCCGGTTCACGGGAGTGAGTGGTTCGCGGTGCTGCCTGACAGCGCCGCGGCCCAGGACTGCGCGGCCAGCCTGGCCGCGCGGCCGGGAGCGGACGTGGCGCTGCGGCACGCCTCCGGCCGGCCGTGCCTGATCGGAGCCTTCACCGCTGGGGCGCCGGTCTGCGCCGTCGCCGGCCCGGTCCGGGTGGCGGTGATCGGGTGCTGTCCGGTCACCGCCGCCGGCCTGGAACGCCGGGCGGCCCGGCTCACCGGCCTCGGCTTGGCCGACGAGCTGGTGGCCGGGCTGCCCGGCAGTTTCCACCTGGTCACGGCGGTGGATGGTGAAGTGCGTGTGCGCGGCGACGCCGCCGGAATGCGCAGGGTCTTCCACACCAGCGTCGGTGCGTCGGCGGTGGCCGCCGACCGGGCCGACCTGCTGGCCGTCTGGCACGGCTCCGAGGTGGACCTCGACCGGCTCATGGTGCGCCTGCTGCAATCCACCTCGCCCGTCCTGTCCGGCTCGATGTGGCGGAACGTGCACGCCGTTCCGCCCGGCTACGCCGCCGACCTGCCCGCGAACGGGCCGGTACGGCTGACCCGGTGGTGGCGTCCGCCCGAGCCCGTCATGGACCTGTGGGAAGCCGCTCCGCTGGTGGGGCGGGCGCTGGCCGAGGCGGTGGCCTGCCGTACCCGCGCGGGGGAGACGATCGCGGCCGACCTGTCCGGCGGGCTGGACTCCACCCCGCTGTGTTTCCTGGCCCAAAGCGCCGTCCAGGACGGCGGCGGCCGGCTGGTCACCGTACGGACCGGCGTGGACCAAGCCGATCACGACGACGAACAGTGGGCTTCCAAGGCGGCCCGCCTGCTGACGGGTGACCACCTGGTGCTCGCCCCCGGCTCGGTGCCCGGCCGGTACGCCGGCGTGGCCGAACCGGTGACAGGCCTGGACGAGCCGCTCGGCGTGATCACCACGGTACGGCGCGATGTCGCCGTGGCCGCGTTGCTCGCCGATCACGGAGCCCGCGTCCACCTGACCGGGCACGGTGGGGACGAGGTCACCTTCGTGCCGCCGTGCCACCTGCACGATCTGGTACGGGCGCGGCCCCTGTCGTGGTGGTCGCGGTTGCGCGAGTACCGGGCGCTGGCCCGCTGGCCGCTCGCCGCCAGCCTGGCCGCGCTGGCCGAGCACCGCTCCTATCCCGGCTGGCTGGCCTCCCAGGCCGACCTGCTCACCGCGCCGCATCCGTTGCGGTACCGGCCGGAGCTGGGCTGGGAGGGGCCGATGCGGCTGCCCTCATGGGCCCACCCTGACGTCGCCGCCGCCCTCGGCCCGATGCTGCGCCGGGCCGCCGCCGATGCCCGGCCACTGGCGGGGCGGCGGGCCCAGCACCAGATCGCCGCCGTCATCCACGACAGCGCCGCCGACCTGCGCCAGTTGCAGCGCCTGACCGCCCGCCACGGAGCCGCCGTGCACGCACCGTACCTGGACACCGCCGTGATCGACGCCTGCCTGGCCACCCGCCTGGACCAGCGCGCCCGCCCCGGCGCCTACAAACCTCTGACGGTCGCGGCCATGGCCGGCCGCGTCCCCGAGCAGTGCCTGCGCCGCACCACCAAGGGCGAGTTCTCCAGCACCCTCTTCGAGGGGCTGCGCCGTCACCGCGACCAGCTCGTCGCACTCGCCGACGGCTCCCGGCTGGCCGCGCTCGGGCTGGCCGACGAGACCGCGCTGCGCCGCGCCTGCCTGCGCACCCCGGCACAGGCCGATCCCGGCGGCGACCTGGAGCTGTTCGCCGCCATGGAGAACTGGCTGCGCGCCCTGCCCGCCCCCGACCATGAGAGGCGACCATGAGACTTCGCCCCGGTGTCACCTTCACCTCCGTCGACGAGGCCGCCGTGCTGCTGGACGAGCGCACAGGCCGCTACCTACAGCTCAACGCCACCGCGACGCTGGTGCTGCGCAGCCTGCTGGCGGGCGGCGACCCCGCCGGAGCGGCCGGCGACCTGGCACGCGCCCATCCCGCCGCCGCACCCACCGCCGAGGCCGACGTCGCCGCATTCCTGGCCCAGCTACGCGAAGCCGGTCTGATCGAGGAGGAGCAGCGGTGAGCGTTCCCATGTTGCCCGCTGAGCGGCCGCGCCTGTCCTGGCGCCGTCGTCCGCCCGCCCTGGCCGCGGTGGCCGCCGCGCGCCTGATCGCCCGGCTGCCGCCGGCCCGGATCCGGGCCGTGCTGGAGCTCGCCCGGCGCGGCGCCGTCCCGGCCACCGCCGTTCAGGCCAAGCGGGCGCGGGACGCGGTGATCGCGGTCAGCCTGTTCTGTGCCGGGCAGGGGTGCCTGCCGCGCTCAATCGCCGCCGCGCTCCTGTGCCGGCTGCACGGGGCCTGGCCCACCTGGTGTACGGGAGTACGCGTACACCCATTCGCCGCCCACGCCTGGATCGAGGCGGACGGCCGTCCCATCGACGAGCCGCCCGCCCGCTTCCACCCCACCATCGTCATCGCCCCACCGGCCGGCGACGGGTGAGCGCGGCACGCGGTCCCGCCAGGGCCGGAGCCCGGCACCTGGCCCGGCTGCTGCGCGCGCGAGCGCATGATCAACACCAATAACTGGACCATACGCCACCTGCGCAGGGCAGCCTCCCGCAAGCTCGTCGAAATGACCTCAGGCACCCACTGGGTCCAAAGCGCCGACGCCCTGGGCATGCTCCAGGGAAGCGCATCGCGAACACAGGCGGTCCTACGAGACCAGATCCCCGAGGACGGGATGTGGCAGGAGTTCGGCACCGCACTTGTGTGGTCAGAAGTCACTCAAGCAGAACATCTGCAATGCCCACCCCTGAAAGCCCTGCGCCAAAGCGATGGTCCGGAGGCCCGCAGAGTCGGCGACCGGGTCGCCCAACTCCTGACTCCCAGCCGCCAGAGGGCAGGATCGACCGTCCTCCGTCACCGCTTGAACCAGTACGCCGCCGACCTCGCGGCACGATGCGTCAACGGCACAGGACCACTCTCACCTTCCTGAGTTGCCCGACACAATCGGCCAGCGCAGCCGGAGCCGATCATCGTGACATTGCTGCGACTCCCAGCTGCAGATGGCGGCTGAGGGAAGATTGAGCTCGCGATTCTCCGGAGTGACCAACTTCAGTTGGCGGAAGTCCCCAGGTCTACTTGGCGGGTTCGTACCTGATCACGGATCGCGGCCACGTAGGGAGATGTGTTGATCTCGGACTACCAGCAACGGTTGCGCCAGCATCTTCTGTCGGCTCCCGTCGTCCAGGCCCCAGCGCCCTGGCAACCAGTGCTGGACAACAGAACGCCCATCGGCGGCCTGCTGGGCATCGGCTTCGCCGTCCATCCAGAGAGCAGACGAGATCTGGTCATGGTCGTCTCCCACGACGGCCACGGACTCTTCGACGCGGTCACCGGCGAGAAGATTGCCCGAGACCGTGATCCAGACCCCGACACCAGCACACCCGACGCCGCCCCAGACCTCACCTGCCCCGGTCTCGGGCCAATCGCGGGCACCCGAGTGCACATCGCCGGCCTCTTCGGTGGCGGCCTCCACAGCACCACCCCGGACGGCTGGGCCCTCGACGTCGTCAGCCCCGAATGGCCCAACGACCGCGTCCTGCTTTCTGCGGACGGCGACATCTTCAAGGACCCGCCGGGAGAAGGCTGGTGGCACATCTTCCACTCCAACTACTCCACATTTCGCGCCGCCGGATTCTCCCCCTCGGGTCTCACCCTCGCCGTCGCTACCAGCAGCGACCTCACGCTCTGGACTCGGCCAACCCCCGACTGCCGGGCGTGAGCACGGAGCTTGGTCTCATCGGATCGTCCTCGGCGCCAGGCTCCCGCCGACAACAGCTGAGAACGGCCATCTAATAGGTGGGGGTCACAACTGCTCAGGCCGACCCGCCCAGCGTCGTAATGCCAGCGGTGCCTTGATCCGAGGTGGCTGATCGACCATTCCGTACGGATCCACCGCCTGGTCGTCGGCCGCCTTGAGCTCCTGCAAGTGCCGTAGGGCCGTGGCCGGGTCGCTGAACAAGGCAGGGCGCAATACACGTATTGATCCAGGTCGAATGTGGTCACGATGAGGATCTTGGGGTGGTTGGGAGCGTGGTGAGCCGACAGGTGGCCTCGATCCCGTCGATCCTGGGCAGCCGGATGTTCGTCAATACGACGTCGGGTTCAGCCGATGGGGCCGGCCTCGGGCAGGGGGCGCAGGGACAGCTCCCGCGCCTCGTCGGCGGGGAGGCCGAGCAGGCGCAGCAAGTGCTCGGCGAGCTGGTCGCAGGTCTTCTGGAGCGGGACGCCGGGATCGGAGAGCATCAGGTGCAGGGTCGCCAGGAGTGATCCGCCGACCGCGGCCAGCGCCAGCCTGGGGTTGCTCGCCTGGAACCGGCCGGATGCGATGCCCGCGGTGATGTCGCGCAGGGCGCGTGGAGCCAGGCCGCGGTCGGAGCCGAGGTAGGTCATCCCGTGCCGCACTAGCACTTTCGCGGTTTCCGGTCTTGTCCGGGCGAGGCGGGCGGCGAGCCTGACGGACTGTGCGAACGCGGCCGCCGGGTCGTCGATGTCGCCGGTGAGCTCGTCCAGGAGTGCGCCGGTTTCCTCCAGCACGTCGGCTACCGCGGCCTCGAACAGCTCGGACTTGCTGGTGAAGTGGTTGTAGAACGAGCCGAACCCGACGTCGGCGGCCTCGGTGATGTCCTGGATGCTGGCCTGCTGGACGGTGCCGTCCGCGAGCATGGCCCGTGCCGCGCCGATGAGCTTCTGGCGGGTCTGCGCCTTGCGTTTCTCGGTCCTGGATCCGGTGCTGGCGCGAGCTGAGGACATGACCCATATCGTACGCGATCACAATGCTGACCGTTTCATCAGCAAGCGGCTCTTGACTTGGTGCCACCATGAGTTGATTATTTCATCAGCCTTGATTAATTTGCACAAGGAAGGGGATGGCGCGTGAGCCCAGAGATCCCGGCACCCCCCGGCCCGCTCCAGTCCGCCCACAGCGGCCTGCACAGCGAACACGGTGCCCGGCGCGGAGAGCACCCTGGTCGTGCGGCCAATCCCGTGATCAAGGTCCGGGACCTGGCCTGGCTGAGCTTCGAGAAGCCCGACCTCGACCGCGCGGAGAGATTCGCCCGCGACTTCGGGCTCACCGTCGCCACCCGCACCCGCGACGAGCTGCGCCTGCGGGGCACCTTGGAGGGCACCGACGCCATCGTGATCCGCCGCGGGGCCGTCTCGAGGTTCGTCGGCCCGGTGTTCCAGGCCGACGATCACGCCGACCTGGAGCGGCTGGCCCGGCACACCGGCGCGCGGGTACGCCCGCTGGGCCCCGGACAGCCGGGAGCCGTGGTCGATCTCACCGACCCCACCGGTGTCCCCGTCGGCGTGGTGTACGGCGCGCAGAGCTACGACGCCCTGCCCGAGCAGGTGGCGCTGCCGCTCAACACCGGCACCCGACCGGCTCGGATCAACGCCGCCCAGCGGCCCGCCCGCGAACCGGCCCGCGTACAGCGGCTGGGCCACCTCGTGCTCCAGACGCCCCGGTTCGCGGCGGCGCTGGACTGGTATGTCGAAGCGCTCGGGATGATCGTCAGCGACTTCCTGTTCCTGCCCGGGCAACGCGATCTTGGCCCGACCATGGCGTTCCTGCGCTGCGACCGCGGCACCACCCCCGCCGACCACCACACCCTCGCCATGCACCTGAGCCCGGGACGCGGGTACGTGCACTCCGCCTACCAGGTGACCGACCTCGACGCGATCGCTGCGGGCGGGGAGTATCTGGCCGAGCGCGGCTACCGCCGGACCTGGGGGATCGGTCGGCACATCCAGGGCAGCCAGCTCTTCGACTATTGGCGGGACCCTGACCGGCTGATGGTCGAGCACTTCGCCGACGGCGACCTGTTCGACTGCACGGTCGAGCCGGGATGGGCGCCCATGACGGCCTCCGGCCTGGCGCAGTGGGGCCCGCCCGTGACCCGCGACTTCCTGGGCACCGCCCCGTCCCCCGCGCGGCTCCGCGAGGCCTTCCAGGCGCTGCGCGCGGCCGACACCGAACTGACCACGTCGCGCCTGCTGGCCCTGCTGAAAGCGATGTCCTCATGACCGTCACCGTGCTGCGCGCGGGAGGCCGATGGTGGGCCGAAGACCCCCGGTCCGGCCGCGCCCTGCGGATCGCCACCTCCGCCCGGACCACGGCCGAGCTGCTGGCCGACCGCCAGGCCGTGGACAAGACGGCGGCCGCCGTCGCCACCTCCGCCGAGGCGGTGGACGTGGCCGGGCTGGAGCTGGAGTCCCCCGTCACCACCCCGTGCCGGGTGGTCGCGCAGATGGTGAACTTCCGCTCGCATGCCAAGGACACCGCCACCATCGCCACCGACGACGGCGCGATCGACCTCGGCACCCAGCGCACCCCTGTGGAGCATCTGTGATGGGCGTGATACCGGAACTGCCACTGCCCGTGATCCGCACGCCGGAGGATCTGGCCGCGATCGAGGCGACACCGTTGGCCGAGCGTGGGATCCCGGCCGACACCTGGGCGCTCGTCGAGCGTGCCGCCACGCTGTGGCCCGACCGTACGGCGATCCTGGCGCTGCCGTCGGCCGCCAGGTGGGACGCCCCGGTGACGCTCACCTTCGCCGACCTGCGCTCCCGGGTGGCACGCATCGCCAACGCGCTGGTCCGGCTCGGCATCGGCCGCGGCGACGCGGTCACCGTGATCAGCCCCAACACCGCGGACGTGGCGTGCGCGATGCTGGCGGCGCAGGCCGCGGGCGTGGTGGCGCCGATCAACCCCGGCCTGGCCGAGGACAAGATCCGGGCGCTGGTCGGCGCGACGGGCGCGCGCGTCGTGATCGCCGCCGGGCCGGAGCTCGACCCGGCCGTGTGGCCGATCGCCACCCGCGTGGCGGCCGGGCACAGCGTGGAAACCGTGCTGGCGCTGCGCCCCGACGACGCGACCGGGCCCGGTCCGGAACTGCCCGGCGGGGCCGGCGCACGCGCCGCCCACCTGGCCGAACTCATCGGCCGGGAACCGCACGAGGAGCTCGTGGCGCCGCCGCCCCGGGCGAGTGAGCCGGCCGCCTACTTCCATACCGGCGGGACGACGGGCGATCCGAAGATCGCCGTGCACACCCACGCCAACGAGGTGGTGATGGCGTGGTCGCTCGCCGGGCACCTCGGCTCCGGCGACGGGACGCAGGGCGGGCCGGTGTTCGCGGCGCTGCCGTTGTTCCACGTCAACGCGCTGCTGGTCACCTGCCTGGCGCCGCTGCTGTCGGGCCGGCCGGTGGTGTGGGGACCCCCGCTGGGCTACCGCGACCCCGGTCTCTACCCGGTCTTCTGGAGGCTCGTCGAGCGCTACCGGATCACGGCGATGTCGGCGGTGCCGACCGTGTACGCGGCACTGTCTCAGGTGCCGGTGGACGCCGACATCTCAAGTCTGCGCGCGCCATTCGTCGGGGCGGCGCCGCTGCCCGCGGCCGTGCGCCACAGGTTCGCCGCCCACACCGGCGCCGAACTGCTGGAGGGCTACGGGATGACGGAGGCGACCTGCGCGAGCGCCGTCACGCCCGCCGGCCGGGCGCGTCCTGGGTCAGTGGGGTTGCGGCTGCCGTACCAGCGGATCAAGGCCGTCGCGGTGGATCCCGGGAGCGGCGACTGGAGCGATCTGCCCGCCGGCGCGGCGGGACTGCTGGTGATCTCGGGTCCCGCCGTCTTCGCCGGGTACCTGCGCGACGGCGAGCCGAGCCGGGACGGCGTCGTACGGGACGGCTGGCTGGACACCGGCGACCACGGCAGCGTCGATCACGACGGTTATGTCTACCTGACCGGACGGGTCAAGGATTTGATCATCCGCGGCGGTCACAACATCGATCCGGCGGTGATCGAGACCGCTCTGCTCACACATCCGCAGGTCAGCGCGGCAGCGGCGGTCGGCAGGCCGGATCGGCACGCCGGCGAGGTCCCCGTTGCCTACGTCACTCTCCGGGCGGCCGGGCCGACGCCGGAGGAGCTACGCGAGTGGGCCGCGGCTCGCGTGCCCGAGGCCGCCGCCGCGCCGAAGGAGGTGATCGTGGTCGACCGGATTCCGCTCACCGAGGTGGGCAAGGTCTTCAAGCTGGCGCTGCGGGACGATGCCGCACGTCGCCTCGTCGCCCGCGAACTGGCCGCTCTCGGCGGCCGGGCCCGCCTGGCTCCAGACCGGGGAGTGGGATCGATCGGGATCGTCGCCCCTGCGGAGGAGGCGGACCGGGTCCGCGACCTGCTCGGGCACTACGCCATCGACTGGCACGTCGCCATCGGGGAGAGCGCTGGGAACGGCCCGCACCTGAGCGCCCGGAACCAGGGCGGAAAGGGATCGCCGTGACGACTGCGTACGAGGGCGCTCCCGTGGTGATCGTGGGCGCGGGGCCGGTCGGGCTGACCGCCGCGCTGCTGCTGGGCCGGCGTGACATCCCATGCCTGGTGCTGGAACGGCACCCGGCTCCGTACCCGCTGCCGCGCGCCGTGCACCTGGACGGCGAGGGCGTGCGCATCCTGCAGGAGGCGGGCGTGGCGGACGGGTTCCACGCCGTCAGCAGGCCGATGCCGGGGCTGCGCCTGGTCGACGGCCGGCTGCGGACGATGGCCGAGTTCCGGCGCGCGAACGTGGTTGGCGTGTACGGGCACCCCGAGGCGTCGATGTTCGACCAGCCCGAGTTAGAGCGGCTGCTCACCGAGGCCGCCGCGCGGCAACCCGCGATCACCCTGCTGCGTGGCGGGGTCGTCACGGCGGTCGAGCACCGGCCCGGCGGCGCGGCCGTCCGCTACCACCACGACGGGCGCGTCCACGAGATCCCCGCCGCCGCCGTCCTGGGCTGCGACGGGGCGGGCAGCACCGTGCGGACGGCGCTGGACGTGCCGCTGCGCGACCTGGGCTTCAGTGAGGACTGGCTGGTCGTGGACGTACGCGCCGCCGAGCCGCTGCCGATGTGGGAGGGCGTGCACCAGGTTTGCGACCCGCGGCGGGCGGCGACGTTCATGCACCTGATGGGGGAGCGCTACCGCTGGGAGTTCCGCGTCCTCGACACCGACCGGATCGAGGATCTCACCACGCCCGAGGGCATCGCACGGCTGCTCGCGCCGTGGGGCGACGCCGCCGGATTCGAACTCGTCCGCTCCGCCGCCTACACCTTCCGTGCCCGCATCGCCGAGCGGTGGCGCGACCGCCGCGTGTTCCTCCTGGGCGACGCGGCCCACCAGACGCCCCCGTTCATCGGCCAGGGGCTCGGCGCGGGCTTGCGTGACGCGCACAACCTGGCCTGGAAGCTGGACCTGGTCCTGCGTGGCAAGGCCGATGACGCCCTGCTGGACACCTACCAGGCCGAACGCGCGCCGCACACGCTGCGGCTGATCCGCGCCGCGATCGGCATCGGCTGGGCGCTGACCGGAGGCGGCGGGCGCACCGCCGCGCTGCGGCGCGCGCTGGTGCGTGGTGTGTGCCGGATGCCCGGGGTTTCCGGGGTCGTGCTCGGCGCGTCGTCGCCGCGTCTGCGGCTGCGTCCCGGTACGCGGCCGCCGGTCGGGCTGCTGTGCCCGCAGCCGCGTACGCGGGACGGCGGCTGGTTCGACGACATGCTCGGCGACGGGTTCGCCCTGGTCACCCTGAATCCGGTCGGCACCGCCCGACCTGGGGTCCGGATCGTGCCCGTCGGCCGCGACAGCGCGCTCGGGCACTGGCTCATCCGGATGAACGCCCGCGCCGTGCTCGTCCGTCCCGACCGGGTGGTGTGCGCGGTCGCCCGCCGCGCCTCGGACGTCTCCCGCCTGCTGCCGCCTGCCCCACCGCCCGCGCCGACCACCGAAGGAGCCCGATTGAACACAGAACAGCCCGCCCTCGGGCGGCGCGGTCTCCTGGCCGCGACCGGCGCCTCGGCGGCGGCGCTGCTCGCTGTCTCCGCCTGCGCCACCCCGCTTTCCAAGACGCCCTCCCAGCCGGTGTCCTCGCCCTCCCAGCCGGTATCCTCGCCGTCCACCGCCGGTGAGAGCCTCATCGACCTGCACGCGCACTTCGTGACCGACACGTATGTGGCCGCGGCCGTGGCGGCCGGGCACCGCACACCCGACGGGATGCCGTCGTGGCCGTCCTGGAACGTCCAGGCGCACATGGCGGTCATGGACGCGGCCCGCATCGAGAAGTCGATCCTGTCCCTGTCGTCACCCGGAGTCCACTTCGGGGACGACGACGCCGCCCGCCGCCTGGCCCGCGAGGTCAACGAGTTCGCCGCGGAGGTGGCCCGGGCACATCCCTCCCGCTTCGGCCACTTCGCCATCCTCCCGCTTCCCGACGTAGCCGGAGCCGCGGAAGAGGCTGCGTACGCGCTGGACCACCTCGGCGCGAACGGGGTCGCCATCCTGTCCAACGCCGCCGGCCGCTACCCCGGCGACACCGCCCTGGACCCGCTGCTGGCAGAGCTGAACCGGCGCGCCGCCATCGTCTTCGTCCATCCGGTCGCGCCGCCGAACGCCGCCGCGGTGGCGCGGGGACGCCCGCTTCCGCTCATCGAGTTCCTGTTCGACTCCGCCCGGGCCGCCGTCGACCTCGTCCTGTCGGACCGGCTGTCCCGCTTCCCCCGCATCCGCTGGATCTTCACCCACGGCGGCGGCGTCCTGCCGCTGCTCACCGCCCGGATCGACCTGTTCGCGTCCCAGTCGTCCGGCGGGCGTGCCTTCAACTCGGCCGCGATGCTGGCCAAGTTCTGGTTCGACAGCGCCGGCACCCCGTTCCCGTCACAATTGCCCGCGCTCGCCGACGCCGTCGGCACCGGCCGCATCGTCTACGGCAGCGACTTCTGCTTCACCCCGCCGCCCGTGGTCGCCGCCCAGGTGGCGTCAATCGACGCGGCCCGGGCACCGGTCGCCGGCCGTACCTGGCGGGGGCTGACGACGGCGAACGCCCGCGCGTTGCTCGGCAGCGGTTGACCTGGCCACTCATCGTTCCCGCACGTCCCACCCCCCCGTCCATGAGGAGTAGAGCCGATGTGCGACGTGATCACCCGCCCGGAGTCCACCAGCCGCCGGTCGTTCCTGCGGGCCGCCGCCACCGCCGCCGGTGGCGCCGCCGTCCTGGCGGGCTGCGTGTCCACCGGCACGCCACCGCTACCGGACGCCCGTACGGCGCGTACTGCGGCCGCCCGCTCCCGGACCAGGCTCGTGCTCCTCGGCACCGCCGCGGGCCGCTCATGGTCCGGCGGATCCGACCGTCAGGGAATCTCCTCGGCCGTCGTGGTCGGGGACGCCGTCTACCTCGTCGACTGCGGCGACGGGTGGGGACGCCGCTACCTGCAGGCCGGGCTCGGACAGCGCCGGACCGGGCTCGGCCTGGAGAACCTCGCCGCCGTCTTCATCACCCACCTGCACTCCGACCACGTCGTGGGCCTATCGCCGCTGGTCGCCTTCGGCCCCACCGACGGGCTCGGATCCCGGGCGCGGCCGGTGGCGATGTTCGGCCCCGGCGGCCGGGGATCGCTGGCGCCCCTCGCGGGCGAGGCGGGCGCGGAACCATCGGTGATCAACCGCGAGAATCCCACCCCCGGTCTCGCCGACACCGTCGAGTACCTCTACAGCGCCCTCGCCGCCGATCTCAACGACAACATCCGCGACAGCCTCAAACCCGACCCGCACGCCCTGCTGCGCGTACGCGATATCGAGCTGCCGGACGGCCTGGACGTCCGCCCCGACACCGACCCGGCCCCGCGCATGGACCCGTTCGTCGTCTTCGAGGACGATCGGGTACGGGTGCGGGCCACCCTCGTCCACCATCCGCCCGCCTTTCCCGCCTTCGGCTACCGGTTCGACACCGAGGACGGATCCGTTGTGTTCTCGGGCGATACCAGCGCCTGCGACAACCTCGTACAACTGGCGGCCGGAGCCGACGTGCTCGTCCACGAGGTGATCGACCCCCAGTGGGTCGACCGGCTCCTCCCCGCCCCCCGCACCCCGGAACAGCAGGCCAAACGGGACCACCTGATCCGGTCCCACACCCCCGTGGGCGAGGTCGGCCCGCTCGCCGAACGCGCCGGGGTGAAGGCACTCGTCCTCACCCACCTCTCCCCGACCGACAATCCCCGGGAACGCTGGCTGACGGCGGGCAACGGCTTCTCCGGCCGCCTCGTCGTCGGAGACGACCTGCTGCAGGTGGGAGTCGGGTGACCCACGACCGACCCTCATCCCTTGCCGACTTGCGACATGACCGCCTGCAACTCCTGCAGCGGAAGGAAGTGCCCGGCTCGCACCACGGCGGAGACGCAGGTGAGATTCCCGACGTCTCGCACCGGATCCGCATCGAGCAGCAGGAAGTTCGCCTCCATCCCCGGAGCGACCAGTCCCATCCGGTCCGCGCGACCGAGATATTCGGCGGCGGCCGCGGTGCTCATACGCAGGATGGCCAGCGGCGACAGCCCCGCTTTCGCCAGTTCCCCGAACTCCTGACGCATGGTCTGCCCCGGCACCTTCCCCTGACCGTCGGTCCCGGTCAGCATCGGCACACCTTCCTCGTGCCACAGCGCGACGACGCGCAGGCGCAGGTCGTACGCCCGGCGGAAGGTCTCGCGTGTCGCGGCGGGCAGGGAACGGAAACGGGCGGTGGCTTCGCGCCAGTCCGCCACCGCCGCATCCGACATGTGCGCGAGCCACGGGTCCGTCTCGTACTCTGGCGCGTCCGCCAGTTCCTGCGTACGCAGACGGACGAGAGTCGGCACCTGCCACGTCCCGTAGGCCTTGAACGCCCGCGCCAGCTCCCGGCACCTGGCCTCGTCGTAGGAATCCAGCGCGTCGCGCAGCAACGCCGCCGCCTCCGGCTCGGTGTAGGCGGAAGGATTGATGAGACGCTTCTCCATCCGCGACATGAAGACGTCCTCGGCGAACGGCATGTCGACAACGAACGACGGAACGGGCAGACCGGTGTCCGCCCGGGCCTGCAACGCCGCGAAATTCGCCGAGCAGGCAATCCAGAGGTTGTCCCCGGCCCCGAAGTGCTCGATCGAACCGAAGCCGGCCCGCGCCGCCTCCAGCGGTGAAATCGACGGCGGCAGATGCCCCGCGACCTTCAGTCCCCGCGCTTTGGCCGCCTCCATCGCGGCGAAGAAGACCGGCCGTTCGACGAGGATCAGTTTGATGAAGTCAGCCCCCTGCTCCTTCTGCCGCGCGACCTCCTCCTCCGCCTCCTCGGCCGACCCGGCGTTGAACGGCATCAGCAGGTCGCCCGGCATACCCAGCAGGGCAGGCGCGTGGACACCCAGCGGCAGACGGCCGTCCGCCCGATCCTCCAGCATTTCCGGCGACCCGGACATCTGCCGGAACCCTGTCACGCCTTCGGCCAGCATGGCCGCCAGTACGAGTGCGGGACGTTCGGCGCCGAGCGCGTGCGAATGCATGTTGTTGTAACCCGGGACGACGAACCTGCCCGCGCCGTCGACCCGCCTGACGCCCTCCCCCGAGGCGCCGCCGGCCGTGTCGGTCACCTCGGTGATCCGGCCGCCTCCGACGACAACGGACCTGTCTTCCCGCCTGCTGCCGTCACGTGGATCGACGACCGTCACATGGTCGATCCGCAGCGGCGGAGCGGCGGGGATCACGACGCGTCCCGGCCTTTCCCGGACGCTCGAGCGGACCAGCACCGCGCCTCCGGCCACGGCGGCGCCACCGATCAGCAGCCGTCGGCGGGAGACGAAGCGGCCCCCCTTGGCCGCTCCATCTGCGGGATCCTGCGGCGTCTCCATCCCCTACCTCCGTATCGACCTTTTGATGATTTAATCGTTTCTGATCATAACATCAACATCGATCGATCAAGTTAGGGTGCGGCCCTGGCAATACGCCGGAAACGGGCCGCCGAAGCGTGGGTGTAGGCCTTGACCTTGGAGTTCAGAGTGCGAAGAGGTGAAGGGGTTGCCGGGTCAAGACCAGCCTGCTTGAGGACCTCCCAGACCGTGGACGGTGCGACCTTGGTGCCGAGCGTGGTGAGCTCTCCGTGGATCCGCCGGTAGCCCCAGCTCGGGTTCTCCCGAACCAGGCGCAGAATGAGAGCGCGGATGGGACTGGACGGTAGGCGGGCGGCCAGGCCGCTTCGGGCGGCAGGTACGGGCATGGCGCCGTCGCATCAGGTCGCGGTGCCGGCGCAGGACGGTGTCCGGCCGGACGAGGAGCCCGCTGATGAGGAGAGGATGCGATGAGGGACGGCGGCGAGCTGCGGGAGATGTGGGCGCAGGTGCTGGAGCGCCCGATCGGGCCCGACACCAGCTTCTTCCTGGCGGGCGGGACGTCCGTCTCGGCCGTGCTGCTCCTCTGCCGGATCCACGATCGTTTCGGCGTGTCCCTCACCCTGCGGACCTTCTTCGAGCACCCGGTCTACCGCGACTTCGAGCGGCGGCTCGCGGCGGAGCTGCCATGACGGGCCCGGGCGGGCGGCTCGCGGCGGAGTCGTCATGACGGGGCTGGGCGCACGTCTCGGGGAGCTGGCCGGATCGCGGGGCGCGGAACAGGCGATGCTCGTCTGGCGCCGAGAGCGGCGCCTGAGCTGGGCCGAGCTGGAGCGCCTCACGCGGCAGCGCGCCGAGGGCCTGGCCGGGCTCGGCAGCCGGTGCGTCATCGCGGTACGGGCGGCCAACGACATCGAGCCGGTCGTGAGCGTGCTGGGCTGCCTGCGGGCGGGCGTGACGGTCCTGCTCACGGACCCGCGCGGTGACGTGCCGGCGCACGCCCTGGCCGCACACGGCTACTGCGTGCACCACGAAGACGGCCAACGCGACGGCGAGAGGGCGGGGTGCCGGGCGGACCCCGGGGGCGGGGCGGCGCCCGCGTACCTGCTGCTGACCGGGGGCTCCACCGGAGCGCCGAAGATCGTGGCGCGGCCGGGACCGGTGGTCTACGATCCCGTCACCGTGCCGAACCCGGTCCTGCGGGCCGCGAACTGGCACGACCGGCAGACGCAGCTCGTGGCCATGCCGATCCACCACGCCGCCGGGTTCATGGGTTTCATCGAGGGCCTGCTCAGCGGCAACACGCTGATGCTCTGCCCGGAGATCATCGGGCACGAGTTCTGGACCGCCGCCGAACGCTGCCGGATCGACTGGTGCCTGCTCACGCCGACCCACATGCGGCTCATCGACGCCACCTCGGTCAGACCGCCCCGCCTGTCGCGCACGCTGACCGTGTTGCACACGGCGGCGGAATGCCCGGCGGACCTCAAAAGCCGGTGGATCGAGCTGCTCGGGCCGCGCAACGTCTTCGAGATGTACTCCGGCACCGAGCGGACCGGCAGCACGCTCATCCGCGGGGACGAATGGCTGGCCCGTCCCGGCTCCGTCGGCCGCGGGGTGTTCACGCAGGTGCGCATCCTCGACGACGCGTTCAGGCCACTGCCCGCCGGGGAGGTGGGCGAGGTGTTCATGCGCGTGCCGGGGCGCCGGAGCCAGGCCGGGCCGCCGTCGCGGGCGGGCGGGGCTTCCGGCGGATCGGCGTCCCGGGCGGGCTGGGCCTCTGGGGGATCGCCGTCGCGGGCGACGCCGACGGGCTTCGTCAGCCTGGGGGATCTCGGCCGGCTGGACGAGGCGGGCTATCTCTACCTGAGCGGCCGTACCGACGACCTCATGCTGGTCGGCGGCGAGAACGTGTACCCCGCGGAGATCGAGGCGGTCATCCGCGGGCACCCGGCCGTGACGGACGTGGCGGTGGCCGCGGTGCCGGACGAACTGCGGGGGGAGCGGCCGGTCGCCTACGTCGTGGCCGGGCGGGAGCCGGTCGGCGAGCAGGCCATCCTGCGGCACTGCGCGGATCGCCTCACCCCGAACAGGGTGCCGAAGGCGATCCGCTTCCTGAGCGAGATCCCCCGCACGGCCACCGGCAAGATCGTGCGGCGACGTCACGGAGATTGGCAGGCCCGCTATCCGCCAGGAGGAGAACGCTGATGCCCGACCTGGAAGCGGTCGTCCGCGCGCTGAAGGAGCATCCGGCTGTGCGCGACGCCGCGTCACTGCCCACGCCGGGAGATCACGTCGTCGTCGTGGTCCCGGAGGCGTTCCTGACGGGTGTGGAGGCCCGCCGCATCGCGTACGCGCGGATGGCCGTGCCCGAGACCGTGGGGTTCGCGACGGTCCCCGAGCTGTGGACGGACGCCACGGGAGGGCTTGTTTCGGCTTGCGATGGGGACAGCTGTCCGATGCCGCGGTGAGGTCGGGCCGTGTTGTAGTGCGCCAGGTAGCGGGGGAGAGTTCGGCGCAGATGCTGCTTGTTGAGGATGAGCACTCTGTCCAGGAGTTCGCGGCGTAGGGTGCCGATGATCCTTTCGCAGTGTGCGTTCGCTTTCGGGCGCTGCGGTGGGCTCTTGATGACGCGCAGGGCGGCGTCGGCGAAGACCGCGTCGAAGGCATCGGTGAATTGGCCGCCGCGGTCGCGGATCAGGAACTTCAGCTTTGTCGTGTCGGTGTTCATGCAGAAGCCGAGATCTTGTGGCCGAGGCGGGCCAGTTCACCGTGGATACGCCGGTGGCCCCAGCGTGTGGGGCTCGACCCAGTTCAGAGCACGAAACCGTGTTTTCGAGCGGGACAGGATCGGCGGCGTTCCCACGCACCTCCACTTCGCCCTGGGCAAACGCCCGAACAACGTCTATCCAGGCGTCAATCGCTACGACCAACATCGTGACCGTGCTGATGGTGCGGTTCTTCCTGGACGGAAGCGCGCCGTCGGGTGCCTTGAGTTCCAAGGCGCCAACGCGCACCAAAGTTACATACGGGACAGCAGCTCAGCCTTCCGCCGCGACCTGTTCGATCATGGGACCTTGTACGGCGGCGAGCACGGCGGCGGCGAAGGGCAGGGAGTGATGCGTGGCTCCCCAGCCGATGCCGAACACCACGGAGGCGGGATCGTTGTTGGGATTGGAGAGGGCCTGGTGCCCACGGATGCGCAGCCGCAACGACCCGCGAGCGTCCTCCAGTGCATGCCAATCGACGCCCTCGATCTCGGTGATCGGGTAACGCTGGTCACCTGCCGTGTACTTGGCCGGGGAAGCTCCGGACGAGAACCAGGTGAAGGTGACAGCCTGCCCGTCGAAGGCGGCCTCACCGTCCCATGCCTTGAAGCTACGCGGCACCGAAGGACCGGCGATCAGGAACCGCTCAGCCGGACCGCGCTCGGACAGGGCCGCGCGCATCTCGTCGGCATACTGGTCGGCCAGCGTCTTCGTGGCGGCGGGCAGCACCAGCCGGTACGGATCGAGCGACTCCTGGAGCTGCCCCGTTGCCGCGGACATGACCGGGTCGGCTCCCTCCCGGGGAACCACCCGCAACACCACCCTGCCGCGTGCACCAGTCTCCAGGATGACATCGGCCAGCGCGTCGTACGGCACGAACCGCTCACCGAGCTCCATGCTCAGTTTCGACGCCTTGCCCGGCTCAGGCGTAATGCGCAGCCCTCCGTCCTCGAACTCCCACGCGCAACCTCGCCCCTTCAGTACGTCACCCATGCAAGCAAGGATAGGTGCCCGAACACTGGTGGCTGCGCAGACGGGCGGCCACCGCGACGAGCCGGCTGGGCCTGCGCACGTCGCTGGCCGCCGCATTCGGCGACGGCGACCACGGCGACTTCTGCTGGCGCACTCTGGAGGATCAAGCGGTCGACCTGTCCACGTCGTGGTGCTTCGAGCAACGGCATTCGCCGGTGACGGTCTCCATGGCGGCCGACCTGACCGCAGCATGGTGGAGCGGCATGCTGTGAGAGCTCCGAAGTACCGCGTTGTTGCGCAGGTCGTCCATCACCAACCAGGGGGAAGTGCCCTTCAGACCATGAGAACCGCGACAACCATCACCGGACTGCCTCGCCATGTCCACATGCGTTGACTCTCCGCACAACACGTCGGGCATGGCGTAGTGAACGCATTCGGCGATGGCGAGCAGCAAAGCGCCCGTCCCGGCGATGCGTGCTGCCGCAGCATCTCAAAGATCAACGACTGTTCTGGACTGTGGGAGCCGAATAGTTGTCGCCGGCCAGCTTCATGGGACCACTTGGGAGGAGTTTCTGCCACGAGCATGGGACCACCCGGTTGCCAGTGATGGGACCACCCGGCGTGTCACGTTCAGGTGGTTGATCCCTTCCGGTTACGACTTCTGCCAGGTCATCCGACATGGCGGGGGTTCGGGGGCATGGCGTTCCGGGAGGTTTCGGTGATCGAGGTACGCGAGGTGCTGCGGGCGTGGCTGACGGGGGTCGGCCTGCGCAAGGTGGCCGAGCAGGCGGGGGTGGACCGCAAGACGGCCCGCCGGTATGTCGAGGCGGCGCAGATGGCAGGCCTGATCCGCGAGGGCGGCGCCGGGCAATTGACCGATGAGCTGATCGGTCAGGTCGTCGATCGGGTGCGGCCGGTGCGCACCGATGGGCGGCACGGCGCAAGCTGGGCGGCGCTGGAGGCCCGGCACGAGCAGATCCGCGGCTGGGTCGGGCAGGGCCTGCAGGTGGAGAAGATCCGTCTGAAGCTGGTCCGGCTCGGCGTGGAGGTGCCGTATCGCACGTTGCACCGCTTCTGCGTGGAGCGGTGCGCGTTCGGCCGGGGTAAGACCACCGTCCGAGTGCTGGACGGGGCGCCGGGCAAGGAGTGCCAGGTCGACTTCGCCCGGCTCGGGTTGATCTATGACCCGGCGGCCGGGCGGCGGCGGGCCGCGCATGTGCTGATCTTCACGGCGGTCTACTCGCGGCACATGTTCATCTGGCTGACCTTCTCCCAGACGCTGGAGGCGGTGATTGCCGGCTGTGAGCAGGCGTGGCGGTTCTTCGGAGGGGTGTTCCAGGTGCTCATCCCGGACAATCTGAGCCCGGTTATCTGCGATGCCGACGCCATCAACCCGACCTTCACCGCCGGCTGGCTGGACTACGCCCAGCACGCCGGGTTCGCCACCGACCCAGCGCGGGTCCGCGCGCCGAAGGACAAGCCGAAGGTGGAGCGGATGGTGCAGTACGTGCGCGGCAACTTCTTCGCCGGGGAGGACTTCGCCGATCTGGCCGATGCCCAGGCCCGCGCCGAGGCCTGGTGCCGCACCACGGCGGGACTGCGCCTGCATGGCACCACCTGCGCGCGTCCGGCCGAGGTGTTCGCCGAGCGGGAGGCCGCCTGCCTGCTGGCTCTGCCCGAACGCTCCTATGACGTGCCGATCTTCAAGAAGGTGAAGGTGCACAAGGACTACCACGTCGAGATCGGCAAGGCGTTGTACTCGGTGCCCGGCGAATACATCGGCCGGCACCTGCTGGCCCGCGCCGACGGAGCGCTGGTCAAGCTGTTCGACCGCGGGCGGCTGATCAAAACCCACCCCCGCCAGGCCGCCGGCGGCCGCAGCACCGACCGGGCCGACCTGCCCGCCGAGCGGGCCACCTATGCGATGCGCGACATCGACACGCTGATCCGCTCCGCCCATCGGGCCGGCACCAACGTGGGCATCTATGCGGAACGGCACTTCGATGACAGCCTGCCCTGGACGCGCATGCGGCAGGTCTACCGGCTGCTCGGCCTGGTGCGCCGCTACGGCGCCGAACCTGTCGACGCCGCCTGCGGCAAGGCCCTGGAGCTGGACGTGCTGTCGGTATCGAAGATCTCGGCGATGCTCGCGGCCGGCACCGAGCACGTCCCGATCCCTGCGCCGCGCCCGGCCGCGGGTGCCGCGGGCCGCTTCGCCCGCGATCCCGCCGAGTTCAACCTGCCCCGCCGCGCCCACTTGGCCCTGGTCGGCGCCGACACCGCTGACATCACCGCCACCACTGACATCTCGGCCGCCGCCGCGCCCAGCGCCATCGACACCCCGGGACGGCCCTCATGACGGCGACAACCGCCACCGCCTCACCGGCGTCGAGTGCAGGCAGCCAGGCCGGACGGTCGGTTCGCGACCCGATCAGCGCCGACCTCAAGGCTGTCTTGCGCGCGCTCAAACTCGGCAAGATGCTCGACACCCTGCCCGAACGCCTCGCACTGGCCAAGCAGCAGCACCTGGCCCACGCCGACTTCCTGGAATTGGTGCTGGCCGATGAGGTCTCGCGCCGGGAGACCGGCTCGGCCGCGCTACGCGCCCGCGCCGCCGGACTGGACGCCGCCATGCGCCTGGACACCTGGGACGACAGCGCCGCCGTCAGCTACGACCGGCAGCTCTGGAGCGAGCTGACCACGCTGCGCTTCATCGACGGCAGCAACGGGGCGCTGATCTTGGGGCCGGTCGGCACCGGCAAGACGCACCTGGCCACCGCGCTCGGGCATATCGCCGTCCGTCGCCGCTACAGCACCGTCATGGCCCGCGCCGACAAGCTGTTCAAACGACTCAAGGCCGCCCGGCTCGACAACAGCGTCGAGACCGAGATGCGCCGCCTGGCCCACGTGCAGCTGCTCATCATCGACGACTTCGCGCTCAAAGGGCTGGACCAGATCGAGACGGCCGACTTCTACGAGCTCGTCGTGGAACGCCACCGCAAGGCCGCAACCGTGGTGACCTCCAACCGCGAGCCCAGCGAGTGGCTGGCGATGATGGCCGACCCGCTGCTGGCCCAGTCCGCCGTCGACCGGCTGGTCTCGGCCGCACACGTCCTCATCGTCGAAGGCGAGTCCTACCGGATGCGTCAGCGACCCACCATCCAGCCCGCGAACGCGCCGGTCACCGGGGTGTCGGCGGGGACGAACCAAGGGAGATCACTATGATCGACTACACGACCAGGTGGTCCCTTCCTCGTGGCAACCAGGTGGTCCCTTCTCCCTGGCAAGCGACAAATAGTGGGTCACAGGGTTTGATCTGGGTTTGCTGCGTTCGGCGGCTAAGCTCCGGCTGGACTCGACCGGATCCTCATCATGGAGGAACACCACCTGCGTAAGCGGTGCTCACGTGGCTGGTCTTCGGCTTCACCGAGTGGTCGCCGCCGCGACGACCGCTCGGTGAGCGCGCGAATGGCCTGAGGCTGGGCAAGGGTAAGCCGAGACGGTTCTGCTCTGCGCGAAGCCGGCAGAACCCGAACGCGCCATCGACCTATGGTGAGGTATGGCCTCATCCATGCCGTCGCGCCCAGCGATCAGTCGGACCGCCCCCGAGCCGTCTCCGGCTCGCGAGCCGCTGTGGCGGCAGGTGCTCGGTGAGCGCTTGAGAGGGCTTCGCCATGAGCGGGGCGAGAAGTTGAGCGAGACGGCAAGCCGCGCCGGAGTCTCGCCGCAATATCTCTCCGAGATCGAACGAGGCGTCAAGGAGCCGTCGAGCGAAATGATCGCCGCGGTCGCCGGGGCGCTGGATGTGACCCTGGTCGATCTGACCCTTGCCGTTGCCGAGAGTTTGCGGCCTGCTCAGCAGGGTGCGTCGAGAGGTGCCACCTGCTCGGCGGCGTATGCTCTGGCCGCGTAGCGCGGCTTGCCGGGGTTGTCCACGGGCCTATGAACGCTCCTCGATGATCTGATCGAGGAGCCCGTACTCCAAGGCCGCGGTAGCGGTGAACACGCGATCGTGATCGGTGTCGGCGCGCAGGGTCTCGACCGTCTGGCCGGTGTGCCGTGAAAGTATGCGCTCGATGTCCGCGCGGACACGTACGACCTCGTCGGCCTGCAAGATGAGATCGGGGATCGCTCCGCGCCCCTGGGCTGCCGGCTGGTGCAGGATGATCCGTGCGTGTGGGAGAGCGGCACGTTTGCCTTCGGCGCCCGCGGCGAGAAGTACGGCACCCACCGCGACGGCCTGTCCCACACAGGTCGTGGAAACCCGCGGGCGGATATGGCGCATGGTGTCGTAGATCGCGAGCATCGCGCTCGGGTCTCCGCCTTCGCAGTTGATATAGAACTGGATCTCCGCCTCGGGGTTGTCTGATTCCAGAAAAATCAGCTGCGCGATGAGAGCATTCGCGACGCCCGCGTCGATTGCGGTGCCCAGGTAGACGATCCGCTCGGTGAGCAGGTGCGAGTAGACATCCATGATCCGCTCGCCACGAGGGTTCGAGGCGATGACGTTCGGGATCGTATATGTGGTCACTGGCCGACTCCTTGGGTGACGCCGAATCCGAGCCGTGGGCGGTTTTGTGGCGCGATTTCGTCGAAGTTCTGCACGATGGCGTCGATGAAGCCGTAGTCCAGTGCTTCCTGTGCCGTGTACCAACGATCGTGCAGAGAATCCTCGAATATGCGCTCGACAGGCTGACCTGTGTCCTCGGCAATCAGACTGAGCACCGTGTCGCGCGTATGCCGAAGGTCGCCGGCCTGCAGTTCGATGTCGACCGCGGTGCCACCGATTCCCGCCGAGCCTTGGTGCATCAGGACTCGTGAGTGCGGTAGAGCGCGGCGCTTCCCACGGGCCCCCGACGACAGCAAGAACTGCCCGGCACTGTAAGCGATACCCAGGACGAGGGTCGATACGTCACAGGGAATGAGGCGCATGATGTCGCGGATCGCAAGCATCGACGGGACCGAGCCACCTGGGGAATGAATCCACAAGGCGATATCGGACGACGCATCCTGCGTGGCGAGTGCCATCAGCTGGGTGGCCAGCAGCGTCCCATTGTCGTCGTCGAGAGGGCCGTCGAGAACGAGAACACGCTGCTCATAGAGTTCGCGTCTCATTCGTGGGTTGAACAGCGGAGGTTTCGATTCTTCGCTCATGCGTCCATCTTGTGAGGCGATCCGGACCGGCGTCGACACGATCTGCCTGGGGCAGATCTGCTCTGAGCAGCGAGAGCTCCTGAGCAGGGACAGCGCGATTACCGGCCGGTTCGGGGAGCGCGGTCCGGCTGCCGGGCCGGGTTCGATATTCGTATGGGTATGCATGGCCAGGACGGTTTCGTTCGGCTCCACTTGTCGAGCCGAACTTGTGGATCGTCTGGGCACTGATGTCCAGGTCACGAGCCGGCTCGTGACCGTGCAGCCCGCCTCCAGCAGGTCCGGCCTCGAGTACGCGGCGATTACCAGAAACGTGCGTGGGGCCGGCCCCGGCGAGCTGAGACCTTGCGACCACGGCAACGCGACGGCTCGCTGTGGCAGAGGCGGCTGGATGCGATGGGCTCCGGCGAGGCGCTTGCCGAAGTGCCGCCAGAGGAAGGTGGGCAAGTTGTTCGCGCGTGCCTCAGCTGAGCATTCGGCATCGTTGGTTGGCCACGCCTCGACGGTACTGGTACGTCCGAGCGCTGCGGCTGTCAGGAGAACGAAAGGTCCAGTAGTTGGGCTGGAGGCTCCGTGTGCAGAATCTGGCCCTGCTGGAGTGGGCTCGACCTCGCCGCCGATGAATGACGGTTCCTCCGTCGTTGGGTCCACGGGTGAGGTGTACAGGTTGGAGCAGGTGCCGAGCACAGCGATCGTCTGCTGTATGCGGCTCAGCGTGCTCTGTGCTGGGGCGTTCATCGCGGGGCACCACCTGCATGATCAATCAGGGTGATCGCCGTGCTCGATGCGTGCTCGTACGCCCAGCCACGCGTCGTCAGGGGCTGGCACCGCTTGACACGCAATGTGCGCGGGGGCGGTACGAACTACCGTCAAATGACCCTGCGCGACACTTTGGGATCTTGCTTCTTCCGATTGTTGGTAAGTGCGAATTTCGCATGGCGCGCTGTGATCTGCGCGGATGCTTCTCCGGACGTCCGCCGATGCTCGGCCCGGGCAGTAACGGCTCGATCGGCTCCCACTGCACATCGGTCAGATCCTGGACCGCGTACAGGCTGGCTCGCGGGAAATCGCCACGCGGCCGGATTATCGAGGTCGAACGAGACCGTGAACACTGAGACGCGCACCCGTTCCTCGGGGGAGCGGTCGAGCACCGCGACCAGGGCGGCGCGCCGGCCCCCGGTGATGTGGACGCGGACTCGCACGGTGCGCTCCATGATGGGGACTGCGCCCGTCGTGGCTGTCGCGGAAGCGCCCTGTCGAGGGCCGGAGCGTGCGAGCGCCTGGTTCTCGACGAGAGCGGGCGGCATGAACGTGGAAGGGCCTTTCCGGCCGACGAAGGTATTGGTGTCATGGAGACATCCAGTTCCCGTGGAGGTTCAAGTGCCGTTACGCGACGAGACGCTCGGGATCGGTGACCTGGCCCGGCTGACCGGCGTACCGGTGCGGACCATCCGCTTCTACTGCGACGAGGGCATCATCGCGTCGGTGCGCAGCGTCGGCGGCCACCGCAGGTTCGACGGGGCCGCCGTGGAGCGGCTCGGCCTGGTCAGGCGGCTGCGCGGGCTCGGCCTCGGGCTGGCCGCGATCGCGCGCGTGCTCGGCGGCGAGTGCACCGTGGCCGACGCCGTCTCCGCCGAGCGGGCCGCCCTCGACGTCCAGCTCGCGAACCTGGCCTGGCGGCGCGCCTCGCTGCGGGCCATCGAGGAGGCCGGCCCCGCCGAGCGGGCGGCCAGGCTGGAGCTGCTGGCCGCCGTGGAGCGCGGCCCGGCCGCCCACGACGTGCTGGTGGAGTTCTGGCGGCGGCAGCTGGTCTCGCCCGTCTCCGGCGAGCTGTTCGCCTCGTTCGTGGCCATGGCCGCGCCCGCGCCGCCCCCGGAGCCGACGCCGACGCAGGTGGTCGCGTACGCCGAGCTGGTCGTCCTGGCCGGCGACCGGGCGCTCACCCGCAGCCTGCTGGACCGGGCGCGCGCCAACATGCGGGTGATCCGCGACGAGGACGAGCTGATGTCCGGCGTCGGCGAGGCGGTCATGCTGGCCGAGCCCCTGGTGATCGCCGGTGCGGCACCGCGCGAGGGGCCCGAACTGGACCGCTTCGTGGCCGCCCACGCCACGGTCCGGGGCTGCCGGGACACCCCGGAGTTCCGGCGGGAGCTGCTGGCCACCGTGGAGCTGGACCGCGACCCGAGGGTGGTCCGTTACTGGCGGCTCGTGGGCGAGGTCAGCGGCGAGAAGGCGACGATCGGCGCGACGCTCACCTGGCTGACCGACTCCCTGGAGCGCTCCGTCACGTGACCCCCGGACGAGACGTCACCCGCCGGCCGTCCTGATCCGCCGGCCCTTCCGGAGGGTGCCTCTCGGTGCCTTGCGGTGTGCCAGGAGGACGGCGAGGGCGGCCAGCAGCAGCCAGGCCGACGTCATGGCCACCAGCCAGCTCCAGCCCGCGTGGCCGTACACCACGGCCCCCGCCGTGCCGCCCGCACCGCTGCCCAGGTAGTAGCAGAGCGTGTAGAGGCCGGCGGCCCGGCCCCGCGCGGGCGGGGGCGCCGCGGCGGTGACCCAGGCGTTGGCGATGGCGTGCGCGGCGAAGAATCCGGCGGTCAGCACGGCGAAGCCCACGGCGATGACCGGCAGCGACGGGTGGGCGGTCAGTACGGAGCCCGCCACGGTGACGACCAGCGCCGCGACCAGCGCCGGCGTACGGCCCAGGCGACCGGCCAGCCGACCGGCGGCGGCCGAGGAGGCGGCGCCCATGGCGTAGGACAGGAAGACGAGGGAGGCGGCGGCCGGGGCGAGCGAGAGCGGCGGCGCGGCCAGCCGGAAGCCGGCCGCGTTGTAGAGCGCCACGAACGCCCCCATGCCCAGCGCCCCCACCAGAACGGGCACCACCAGCTCCACCGTCACCCGAGCCGCCGCACCTGGTCCCCTGCCGGCGCCCCCGCCCGCCGCGCCTGCCTCCGTGCCTGCCTCCGTGCCTGCCTCCGCGCGGGGCAGCGTCGCCACCGCGAACAGCGCGCACAACAGCGACACCCCGGCGACCGTCACCAGCGCCCCGTGCCACCCCAGCGGCTCGGCGGCGAACCCGGCCCCGAGCCGCCCCAGCATCCCTCCGACCGAATTCCCGGCGATCATCGCTCCCACCGCACCGGCCAGCCGCGCCGTGCCCACCTGGTCGGCCAGGTACGCCGCCGCCACCCCCGCGAACCCGGCGATCGCGACCCCCTGCACCCCGCGCATCGCCAGCAGCACCGGAAAGGACGGCGCCAGCGGGAGCAGCAGCCCGAGGACCGCCGCCGCCACCACCGACCAGACGATCACCCGGCGCCGCCCCACCCGCCCCGCCATCCACGCCAGCGGCAGCACCGCCACGGCGAGCGAGGCGGTCGCCACCCCGATCGCCAGCGACGCGGTGCCCGGATCCAGCCGGTACGCGGCCGCGAGCTGCGGCAGGACGGGCTGCGGCGCGTACAGCAGGGCGAACGACGACAGCCCGGCCGCCGCGACGGCCGCACTGACCCGCCGCGTGTCGGCGAGAGGGGAAGCTTCGAGAACAACCACCCACCAAACGCTAAGCAAGGCTAATAAATACGTCCAATGCGGATATAGGCGATAATTCATACCGTGATGGATGAATCCGATGAGGCGCTGGCCGCCCGCCTGGCCCCGGCCCTCGCGCTGCTGGCCGCCGTCGGCGAGACCGGCCACGTGACACGCGCCGCCGAGCTCCTCGGCATCCCGCAACCCACCGCCAGCCGCCGCCTCGCCGCCCTCTCGGACCTCGTCGGTGCCCCGCTGGTGCTCCCGTCCGGCCGCGGCATCCGCCTGACCAGGGCGGGCCGCACCCTGGCCGCCGCCTCCACCCGCGCGCTCGCCACCGTGACCGCCGCCGCCCGGGAGGTACGCGAGGAGATCGACCCGGGCAGCGGCCGTATCGTGCTCGGCTTCCTGCACCTGCTCGGCCGCACGCTCGTGCCGTCCCTCATCGGTGGCTTCCGCGAGCGCAACCCGGGGGTCCGCTTCAGCCTGGCGCAGGGCTCGCGCCAGGACATGCTGCGGGCCCTGCGCGAGGGCGAGATCGACCTGGTGTTCGTGGCCCCGCTGCCGCTGGACGACCCCGACCTGGTCAGCCGCCCGCTCGCCGAGCAGGAGCTGGTGCTCTCGGCCCCGCCGTCCCACCGCTTCGCGGCCAGGAGCCGGGTGCGGGCGGCCGACCTGGCGGGGGAGGAGCTGGTGACGCTGGAACACGGGTACGGGCTGCGGCAGATCACCGACGACCTGTGCGCGGCGGCGGGGTTCGAGCCGCGGATCGCGTTCGAGGGGCAGGAGTCGGAGACCGTGCGCGGGCTGGTGGCGGCGGGCCTGGGGGTCGCCGTCCTGCCCCGCTCCGACCAGGCGCCCACCGGTGGCGTGGTGGAGATCCCGCTGTCACCACCGCTGTTCAGGACGGTGGGCGTGTCCTGGCCGGCCGGCGAGCGGCTCACCCCGGCCGCCCGCTCGTTCCGCGACCACGTCTGCTCGGGCCGCACCGACCTCGGCCCCGCCTTCCGCCGGCCCCACCCGGCTCCCCGGTCCCATGACCTGCGCGAGACTGGGGATCATGACACACGACGGTGACGCGGGCGTGGCGGGTTCGTTGGCGCGGGTGCTGGGCGAGGTGGCGGCCGAGCGGGCGGCCCAGGACGCGAAGTTCGGCATGCAGGTGCTGCCGGACGGCACCGGAGGCGAGGGCATGGCGGCAGAGTCGGAGCTGGCCCGGCGGCTGACCGACAAGGCGGCCGAGGCCGGCGGGCTGACCTGGCGGCACATCCTGGAGGAGGAGGTACGGGAGGCGTTCGCCGAGTCGGACCCGGAGCGGCTGCGGGCCGAGCTCATCCAGGTGGCGGCGGTGGCCGTCAAGTGGGCGCAGGCGCTCGACCGCCGACCGTGAAGTTCTACACGTCATTGACGGGCTCCAGATTCCGTGTGGAAGATTCAGCTACTATTGCCCGCCTGCGGATGGGGGACGGTCATGACGTCCGAGTCGTTCAACGCCAGCGTCTTTCTCACCGACCGCCAGGTCGAAGCGGGCCGGGGCGACCACCTCGCGATCACCGGCCCGGCGGGCACCCTCACCTACGCCCAGCTCGCCGCGCACGTCGCCGAGCTGGCCACCGGGCTGCGGAAGCTGGGCGTGCGGCCGGAGGAGCGCGTCCTGCTCGTCATGTCGGACCGGCCGGAGACCGCGATCACCATCCTGGCCGTCATGCGGATGGGCGCGGTCGCGGTGCCGGTGTCCACCATGTACAACGGGCCCGAGCTGGGCGCCCTCGTCAGGGACTCCCGGGCGCGGGTGGTCGTGGCCACCCCCGAGTTCGAGCCGGTCGTGCGCGCGGCCCTGGACGGCGCCCCCGAGGTGGAGACGCTCGTCCTCGTGGGCGAGGCGGTCGCGCCGGCCCGCTCCTGGGCCGAGGTGCTGGCCGCCGGCCGGCCGGCCGAGCCCCCGTACGAGAGCTGGCGCGACTCGCCCGCCCTGTGGCTCTACACCTCCGGCACCACCGGCGCCCCCAAGGCGGCCATGCACCGCCACGGCGCGATCCGGGACGTCTACGAGACCTACGGCCGCCAGGTGCTCGGCATCCGCCAGGAGGACCGGTGCCTGTCGGTGGCGCGGCTGTTCTTCGCGTACGGCATCGGCAACTCCCTGTTCTTCCCCCTGGCCGCCGGGGCCACCGCGATCCTCGACCCGGCCCGGCCCACCCCCGCGGGCGTGGTCGCCCGGGTGAGGGAGGAGCGCCCCACGCTGTTCTTCGCCGGCCCCACGTTCTTCGCCGCCCTGCTCGCCGCCCATGACTCCGGGGGCGCGCCCGACGACGCGTTCGCGTCCGTACGGCTGGGCGTCTCGGCGGGCGAGGCGCTGCCCGCCGAGATCTACCGGCGCTTCACCGAGCGGTTCGGCGTGGACGTCATCGACGGGCTCGGCTCCACCGAGGCGCTGCACATCTTCATCTCGAATCATCCCGGCCAGGTACGGCCGGGCAGCTCGGGAACGGTCGTCCCCGGCTACGAGGCCCGCCTCCTCGACGACCGCGGCGTCCCCGTCGGGGACGGCGAGCCCGGCCACCTGTACGTCCGCGGCGACTCGATCGCCACCGGCTACTGGTGCCGCACCGCCACCACCCGCCAGGTGTTCCAGGGCGAGTGGCTGCGTACGGGAGACACCTACGTCCGCGAGGCGGACGGCTTCTACCGCTGCCTCGGCCGCTCCAACGACATGATCAAGGCGGGCGGGATCTGGGTGTCGCCGATGGAGGTCGAGGCCCGGCTGCTCCAGCACGAGTCGGTGGGGGAGTGCGCGGTCGTGGCCTACCTCGACGGGGAGGGGCTGGAGAAGCCGGTGGCCTGCGTGGTGCCCGCCCCGGGTCGCACGGTGGACGCCGGGGAGCTCATCGGCTTCTGCCGGGACGGGCTGGCCTCGTTCAAGCGCCCGCGCGAGGTGCTGGTCCTCGACGAGCTGCCCAAGACGGCGACCGGCAAGATCCAGCGCGTGGTGGTCCGCCAGATCGCCGCCGACCTGCTGGGCAAGGGCTAGCCGGGTTTCGTCCCGTAGATCGTGATGGCGAACGGCCGCGGCGGGGCCGTGTAGACCTGCTCGCCGAGCCGGTGCAGCGACCCGTGCGCGTCCAGATAGCCGTGCAGCCGGGTGGCCTCGGGCCAGGGGTGCACCGCCACCAGCACGCCGTCCGGCACGAGCAGGCCGCTGAGCTGCGCCGAGGCCAGGCGCAGGCGGTCGTGGCGGCCCAGGTAGTAGAGGGTCTCCGAGCAGAACACCAGGTCGAAGCGGGGCTCGGGCCGGTGGGTGAGGATGTCGGCCTGGACGAAGCGCACCCGGCCGTTCTCCGGCACGCGGGCCCGCGCCCGCTCCAGCGCCCGCGCGGACACGTCCACCCCCGTGATCTCCGCGTCGGGGTAGGCCCGCGCGAGCGCGCCGGTGAAGACGCCCTCGGCGCATCCGACCTCGATGATGCGCCGGTAGGGCCGCGGCGGCAGGTGCTTGAGCGTGGTGTGGTATTTGTGCTGCTCGTAGCTGTCGGTCGCCAGCTTCCAGGGGTCGGGGATCCGGTGCCGCCACTCGAAGTAGCGGCGCAGGATCGTCCCCTGGGCCCCCGGCGACAGCAGGGACAGCGTCCGGAAGAACGTGCGGTGCATGAGCTCGGGCAGGCTTGGCATGCGGCCTCTCTCGGTCGAGACGGAGGAGTTGTCCCGGGGCTTGAGGTGAAGTCGTCGCCGAGAGGGGATGCCCGCTATTGGCGTGGCTGACGCCTGGTCACGATCCGATCATGACAGGGTGTCGCGCAGCTCCCGCTTGAGCACCTTGCCGGAGGCGTTCTTCGGCAGCGCGTCCACGAACACCACCCGCTTGGGCGTCTTGAACGCCGCCAGCCGCCCCCGCAGGAATCCGACCAGCTCGTCCGCGGTCAGCCCCGCACCCTCGCGCAGCACCACCGCGGCCGTCACCGCCTCGATCCACTTCTCGTCCGGCACCCCGAACACGGCCGCCTCCGCGACCGCCGGATGCTGGTAGATGGCCTCCTCCACCTCGCGGCCGGCCACGTTCTCGCCGCCCGACTTGATCATGTCCTTCTTCCTGTCCACCACGGACAGGTAGCCGTCGGCGTCCATGACGCCCAGGTCGCCGCTGTGGAACCAGCCGCCGCGGAACGCCTCGGCCGTCTTCTCCGGGTCGTTCCAGTAGCCGAGCATGGCGTGCGGGCTGCGGTGCACGATCTCGCCCACCACGCCGGGCGGCACGGGCTCGTCGCGGTCGTCGACGATGCGGGTCTCGACGTTCAGCGCGGGCCGCCCGGCCGAGCCGAGCCGGGTCAGCTGCTCCTCCGGGCCGAGGATCGTGGCGACGGGGGCCATCTCGGTCTGGCCGTAGAAGTTGAACAGGCGTACCTCGGGCAGGCGGGCGGCGATCTCCTTCAGCACCTCCACGGGCATGATCGAGGCGCCGTAGTAGCCCTTGCGCAGCGACGACAGGTCCCTGCGGTCGAAGTCGGGGTGGCGCAGCAGCGAGATCCAGACCGTGGGCGGGCAGAACAGCTTCGTGGCGCGCTCGCCCTCGATCGTGGCCAGGATCGCCGCCGGGCCGGCGCCGGGCAGGACGATGTTGGTGGCGCCCAGATAGATGCCCGGCGTCAGGAAGCAGTGCAGCTGCGCGCAGTGGTAGAGGGGCAGGGCGTGCACCTCGACGTCGTCGTGGCTCATCTCGCCGTCCACCACGCACGTGACGTACTGGGCGATCAGGTTGCGGCTCGTCAGCGTGGCGCCCTTGGGTCGGGACTCGGTGCCGCTGGTGTACATGAGCTGGATCGGGTCGTCGTCGGCGATCTCCACCCGGGGCTCCGACGCGTCGTCATGGGACGACCACGCGGTGAACGGCTCCCAGCCCTCCGGCGCCGCGCCGATCACGCCGCGCACCGTGACCCGCTCGGTGACCGCCGCGGCGGCCACCGGCAGCAGCGCCTCCTCGGCCAGCATCCCGGTCGCGCCGGAATGATCCAGGACGTACGCCACCTCCCCGGCCCCCAGCATGAAGTTGACCGGCACGGAGATCGCCCCCAGCCGCGCCAAGGCGAAGTACGTCACCACGAACGCGTGGTTGTTGTGGCTGAAGACGGCGAACCGGTCGCCCTTGCCCACGCCCCGGGCGGCCAGCGCGTTGGCCGTCCTGTTCACCGCCACGTCGAGGTCGGCGTAGCTCTGCCGCAGGTCGCCGTACACGATGGCGGTCTTCACGGGGTGGCGGGCGGCCGTGCGCCGCAGGAGGTCACCGATGGCGTGCTGGCGGATCATGCGGGCACCCTTCATTCGCGCAGAACGATGTTCGGGTGATCCTAACCCGTGAGGACCGCCGCGAGCCGCCGGTAGGAGTCCAGCCGCCGGTCCAGGTCGTAGGTGTTCATCGTGACCAGCACCTCGTCCGCCCCGCTCGCCTCGACCAGCGAGCCGAGCGCCACCGCGACCTCGGGCCCGGTCCCGTGGATCTGCCCCTTGAGCGACTCCTCCAGGTAGGCCCGCTCCCGCGTGCCCATCTCCAGCCGGGCGACCTCCTCGGCCGGCACGAGCGGCGGGAAGGCCCCGCTGGTCCGCGAGAGCGCCGTGGCCCACGCCTCGGGCAACTGCAGCATGGCCGCCTCCGCGCGCGTCGCGCCGACCGCGACGTTCACCGCGATCACCACGTACGGCCGCGCCGCCCACCCGGACGGCCGGAACCCGGCACGGTACCGGGCCACGGCGTCCACCATCCGCGCGCCGGCCCCGATCACCATCGGCAGCCCGTGCGCCGCCGCGATCTCCGCCCCCGAGCCCATGGCCAGCACGAACACCTGCGGCCGCAGCCCCTCCGCGGGCAGCGCGTGCACCCCGGGATGCGCCGCCTGCGTGCCGGTGAAATAGCCGAGCAGCTCGTCGAGCCGGTCGCCGAACCCGTCCGCGTCGTCCTTGCCGTGTCCGAGCGCCCTGCGGATGCCGCCCGTGAAACCCACGGAACGCCCCAGACCCATGTCGACGCGGCCGGGGTAGAGCGACTCCAGCACGCCGAACTGCTCGGCCACCACCAGCGGCTGGTGATTGGGCAGCATCACGCCGCCGGTGCCCACCCGGATCCGCGAGGTCGCCGCGGCCACGGCCGCCGCCAGCACGGTCGGGGCCGAGCCCGCCACGCCGGGCACGCTGTGGTGCTCGGACACCCAGAACCGGTGGTATCCGAGCTCCTCGGCCTGCCGCGCGAACCGTACGGTCTCGCGCAGCGCGGCGGCCGGGGTGGAACCCTGGCGGACGAGCGAGCGGTCGAGGATCGAGTAGGCGGTCACGTATGCGTGCAACACCCGCGATCCCCGGATCAATCCAGCGGGTCCCAGGCGATGCCCTCGTAGTGGCCGAGCAGCCGCGCCACCAGCCCGGCGTCCTGCGGCAGCGGCACGCCGTCCACCGCGCCGACCGGCATCACGCCCCAGGAGTTGCACAGGAACACCTGGTCGAACCCGGTCAGGTCGGCCACCTTCAGCGGGCGCCGCTCCTGCGGCACGTCCATGCGCTCCAGCAGCCGCATCGTGACCCCGCGCAACATCGGGGCGTCCGGCCAGACCAGCCGGCCGCCGGCGAAGCCGCCCAAATTCGTGATCGAGCCCTCGCTGATCAGGCCGTCCTCGGTGGTGAGCAGCGCCTCGTCGAAGCCCTCGCGCCTGGCCGTCCGGTTGATGTGCGCCTGCTGGAAGCCGGCGGCCTGCTTGATGTGCGGCAGGTAACGCTGGTAGACGACCGACTTGACGCTCAGCGGCCCCTTGAGCGGCTCGTGGGGAGGGGCCGCCGAGGCGACGACGCGCGGCGGGTCGGCGTCGAAGACGTAGACCCGTACGCTCGCGTCCCGCAGGTCGTCGCCCAGCACGGTCCGGATCGAGGCGAGCACCGCCGACCGGTCGACCCCGCCGCCGAACAGCTCGCGGCTCGCCTCGTCCAGACGCTCGAAATGCAGCCCGAGCCCGCGCACCCGGCGGTCTCTGACCTGCATGGCGGTGAAGTGCCCATAGCGCGACTCCAGCGCGAAGCGCGCGTCGCCGTCCATCAGCCTGCCCTCGATCGCGGCCCGCTCGACCACGGCCACCTCCTGTCGTCGCGGGCCAGCCTACGAGATCAGTTCCGGTACACCGCGACCGCCCAGTCGACCGGCCGGTTGGTGTGCTCGCCCCAGAGCCCCATCCGCCCGGTGATGGTGACCTTCTTGCCCTTGGGCACCTCGAACTCGCTCATCGCCATCGGGTACGGGCCCTCCTTCCAGACCCCGCACATCACGGTCGACGGGGACTGCCCGCCGTTGACCCTGTACGTGAACCACATCCGCGCGGCCAGGTCACCCGAGCAGAGCTGGTCGATGCCGATCCTGCCGCCGGTGCTCACCACCTCCAGCTCGATGGTGGAGTCGTTCGGATAGACGCCGGTCGACATGGAGGCCAGCCGCCTGCCGCCCGCCCGGTCGGGGAAGGCCTTGACCGGCTCCGGGGTGACCGGCCGGGAGGGCGGCGTCCACTCGTAGACGGCCAGGTCCCAGCCGGCCCTCTTCTCCGGGACGCGTACGCACGGCCCGCCCTTCTTCTTGACGACGCAGCCCCAGCCGGTGGTCGTCGTGTCGAACGTGACCGTGACCCGCGTCGCGCCCGGCGGCACGACCAGCGGCTGCAGCTCCATCGCGTTGGGGCACGAGGTGAACCCGCGGGGGCCGGTGTGGTTGCCGTCCACGAGGATCTTCGGCGCGCTCGCGCCGAACTCGCCGTCGCACAGCGCGGCCACGTCCAGCGGCCTGCCGGAGACCGGGATCGTCACCGACGTCTTCTTGGCGCCGTCCGCCTCCAGCGCGGCCGTGGCCAGGCGGCGGTACTCGGTTCCGTCGGGCGCGGTGAAGCGCAGCGGGAGCTCCTTCGCCGTCGCGGTGGGCGCCAGCCGGGCCGCCGTCGTGGTCTCGCGGGCCGGGGGCGCGGCCGTCCCCGGCAGCAGGACCATGCCGGCCGCGACCGCCGCGACCAGCGCGGTGCCCGCCGCCGCCCGCCTGCGCAGGCGGGTCCTGCGGATGCGGGCGCGGACCTGGTCGTGGCGGCGGGGGTTCGCGGGGGAGGGGCCCTCGGCCCGCTCCCGCAGGACGTCACGCAGGTCTTGCACGGTCATCGGCGCAGCTCCTTCACGATCGACTCGTCCACTCGCAGCTTGGCCAGCGCCTTGGCGGTCTGGCTCTTGACCGTGCCCTCCTGGCAGCCCAGCAGCCGGGCCACCTCGTTCACCGGCAGGTCCTCGTAGAAGCGCAGCACGATCACCGCGCGCTGCCTGGCCGGCAGGCGGCCCACCGCCCGCCACAGCTCCTCGCGCCCGCCGTCCCACGGGTCGGGCGTGACGTGCTCGGGCAGGTCGTCGCTGGGCAGCTCCCTGCGCCAGCGCCGCCGCCACCAGGACGTGTACGTGGTCACGAGTACCTTGCGCACGTACGCCTCGGGCTCGTCGATGCCGTGCCAGGCGAACCACGCCTTGGCCAGCGACTCCTGCAGCAGGTCCTCCGCGACGCCCCAGTCCCGGGTCAGCAGGTACGCGGTGCGTAACAACCGATCCGACCGCGTCACCACGAAGTCCTGAAATATCGCTCTATCCGCCAACTTGAAGCGCCTCCTGTGAGAACCGGCTGACGGTAGTGACGCATCGACCGCCGAGCCAGGTTGCCCGGCGCCCGGCTACCCGGGAAGGAGGCCCCCGGCAGGCGGTCGGGTCCCGGCCCGCGTGAGGGTGACGGTCAGGGGCTCCCGGCCCGCGTGAGGGTGACGGTCAGGGGCTCCCGGCCCGCGTGACGGTCAGGGGCTCCCGGCCCGCGTGACGGTCAGGGGCTCTCGGCCCGCGTGACCGTGAACGGCGCCAGCTCGCCCAGCCCCCGCACCGACAGCCGGTTGACCTCGCGCAGCCGGAAGGCCCGGTCGCCCTCCAACTCCTCGGCGAGCTGCGGATCGGCCAGGATCGTGCCCGGCAGGGACAGCGCGGTCAGCCTGCTGGCCAGGTTGACCGTGGTGCCGAACACGTCACCCATGCGCCAGATCACCGGCCCGGACGCCAGCCCCACCCGCAGCTCCGGCATGTCCCGGCCACGCGCGTGCGTCTCCACCAGACGCAGCGCGATCTCCGCCGCCACGTGCGCCTTGTCGGTCACGAACAGCACCGAGTCGCCCAGCGTCTTGACCACCCGCCCGCCGGAGGAGGTCACGATGTCGGCCGAGCGCCCCTCGAACCGGTCGATCAGCCGCGCCAGCTCGCTCGCGGTGATCTGCCGGCTCAGCCGGGTGAAGGCGACCAGATCGGCGAACCCGACGGCAAGCCGCACGGCACTCATGTCCTGGTCGGCGATGCGCCCGGCGGCGGCGGCGAGCTGGCGCTGCCAGGCGTAGACCAGCAGCCGCGCCAGGTCCGGCACCACCCGCTCGGCCCGCCTGCGCCAGGCCCTGGGCCGCTCCGCCAGCGGCACGCCGGCCTGGTCGAGGGCCTCCACGCCCAGCTCGGCCTGCGACTCGGCCAGGCGGGTGGTGGCCCGGCCCAGCGAGCGAGCCATGAGCAGCACGTGCTCCTCGTCATAGACCCCGGAGGTCACCATGCCGACCAGTGTCTTGAGCGCCTCGACGTCGGAGTCGGTGAACTCCACCGCGTCGTCGGGCACGTTGGCGAACCCCAGGGCACGCCAGAACCGCCGCGCGCGATAGACCGGCACCCCCGCCATCTCGGCGACCTGGTGACTGGTGTATCGGCGCGGCTCGCGCAGGAAGGCTTCCGCCAGCCCGTCCCCGTCCACGCGCGCCACCTCGGCAACATAACACCCTGTGGGCCAGGTCACTCCAGCAAGGCCCTTAGGGCACTTCTCTCACCTTCACTGACATACCCGGCGTAGTAGTCATACATCGCCTTTCTCGACAGCCGGGCCGCCAGCGGGCCGTCCCCGGCGCGAATGGCGGCGATGACCTCCTCGTGGTGCCGGATGCTTTCCCGCATCAGCGCCCGCCGGTCCGGCGCGCCCGCGATCCGCTCCGCGATCAGCTTCAGCACGATCGACCGGACCACGTCGGTGCAGATCTCGATGAGCTTGTTGCCGCTCGCGCGCACCACGGCGTCGTGGAAGGCCACGTCGGCCGCCCCGAAGGTCTCCTCGCCCGCGTCCACGGCCGCCCGCATGCCCTCGACCGCCGCGCCCATCTCGGCGAGCTGCTCCTCCGTGCGCAGGCGCGCGGCCAGCAGGATGGCCGCCGCGTCCAGCACCATCCTGAACTGCACCAGCTCGGCCAGCGACAGCTCGTCCACCCGGGCCAGCGTGGTCATCGACTTGTGTAATGCGGCGGGCGAGAACGGCAGCACCTCCGCCCCGTTGGGGTCCCCCGGCCGCGAGCGCACCAGGCCGCGGGCCTGCAGCACCCGCAGCGCCTCGCGTACGGTGGAGCGGCTGACCGAGAACTGCACCATCAGCTCGCGCTCACTCGGCAGCCGCTGCCCCGGTGAGAGAGCGCCGCTCTCGATGGCCTCCTCGACCTGCTCCACGACCCGCTCGTAAGCGCGTACGGTGCGCACCGGCTCGAAGCGCGGACCACCCATGCAAGCCCCCTTGACCCGAGCCATCGCCGACTGGCAATGTGCGTAGCCTACTGGTCCGACCAGTGCACTAGCCAGGAGGCTGTAAGGCATGAGGCGAATCGGAATCTTGATCGCCGCGGGCGGTCTCCTGCTGGCCACGGCGGCCTGCGGTGGCGGCGCGCCGAGCAACGGGAGCGGCGGCGCCGGCGGCACCCCCAAGGCCCAGTCGCTGTCGGTCGGTTTCGTGGCCGAGCCCGCGAACCTCGACTTCACCTCCACCGAAGGTGCCGCCATCCCGCAGGCGCTGCTCGTCAATGTCTACGAGGGCCTGGTCAAGCTGGGCCAGGACGGCCAGATCGTGCCGCTGCTCGCCGAGAAGTGGGACGTCTCGGACGATCGCCGGACCTACACCTTCACCCTGCGCAAGAACGTCACGTTCACCAACGGCGCGCCGTTCACGGCCGACGACGTGGTGTTCTCGCTCGACCGGGTCAAGTCGGACTGGAAGCTCAAGATCAAGTCGCAGCTCGACGTCATCGACAAGGTGGAGAAGAAGGACGACTCGACCGCTGTCGTCACGCTCGAGCAGCCGAGCAACGGCTTCCTCTACTCGATGGCCACCAGGCTCGGCGCCATGTTCAGCCGCACGGGCGTCTCCGACCTGGCCAACAAGCCCGTCGGCACGGGGCCGTACGTGCTGGGGTCGTGGCGGCGCGGCGACTCCATCCAGCTCAACGCCAACCCCTCCTACTGGGGCACGAAGCCGCCGCTGACGGCGATCACCCTGAAATACTTCAAGGACGCCACGGCGATGAACAACGCGCTGCTGACCGGCGGCATCGACGTCATCTCCAGCGTGCAGGCGCCCGAGTCGCTGCAGCAGTTCGCCGACCCCAACCGCTTCGAGACGGTCGAGGGCACCACGAACGGCGAGGTGGTGCTGTCCATGAACAACGGCCGCCCGCCGTTCGACGACAAGAAGGTGCGGCAGGCCGTCCGGCACGCCATCGACCACAAGGCGCTGCTCGACACCGCCTGGGCCGGGCGCGGCCAGCTCATCGGCTCGATGGTGCCGCCCACCGACCCCTGGTACGAGGACCGCACCGGCGACTACCCGTACGACCCGGCCAAGGCCAAGGAGTTGCTCGGCGGGAAGACGTACGACGTCAAGATGCGCATCCCCAACCTGCCGTACGCGGTCAACAGCGCGCAGGTCGTCAAGTCCCAGCTCGCCCAGGTGGGGATCACGGCGGAGATCGAGCCGCTGGAGTTCCCGGCCCGCTGGCTGGACCAGGTGTTCACCAAGGGCGACTACGACCTGTCGCTCATCAACCACGTGGAACCCCGGGATATGGGAATTTTTGCCGATAAGTCGTACTACTTCCGCTACGACAACCCCGAGTTCGGCAAGCTGCTCGCCGCCGCCGACGCGGGCACCGAGCAGGAGCAGGCCGGCACCCTCAAGCAGGCCGCCAAGCTGCTGTCCGACGACGCCGCGGCCGACTGGCTCTTCCTCTTCCCGAACCTGATCGTGGCGAAGAAGGGCGTCACCGGGCTGCCGAAGAACGCCATCGCGGAGTCCTTCGACTTCACCGCGCTCGCCAAGCAGTGACGCTGTACTTCGTCAAGCGGGCGGCGGTGCTGATCGCGAGCACCGCCGTGGCCGCGGTCGCGGTGTTCGCGTTCATGGCGCTGCTGCCCGGCGACCCGGCCGAGATCGCGCTCGGCGTCAACGCCACCCCCGAGGCGGTGGCCGAGCTGCGCCGGCAGTTCGGCACCGACCGGGCGCCGGTGGCGCAGTTCCTCGACTGGGCGGGCGGCCTCCTCCAGGGCGACTTCGGCACCTCGTACGTCACCAGCGCCCCCATCGGCCCGCAGATCAGTGACCGGCTCGGTGTCACGGCCGTGCTGGTGCTCGGCGGCATGGCCGTGGCGCTGGTGCTGGCGGTGCCGCTGGGGACGTTCGCGGCCGTGCACCACCGCGACCCGCTCGGCGCGGCGATCAGCGCGGCCAGCCAGCTCGGCATCGCGATCCCCGCGTTCCTGGCCGGCATCCTGCTGGTGTTCGTGTTCGCGGTGCAGGCCCAGGCGCTGCCGTCCGGCGGCTACGTGCCGATCGCGGAGAACCCGGGGGAGTGGCTGCGCAGCCTGCTGCTGCCCTGGTTGTCGCTCGGTCTCGTCCAGGGCGCGGTGCTCACCCGCTATGTGCGCAGCGCCGTGCTCGACGTCATGCGCGAGGACTACCTGCGCACCGCCCGTGCCAAGGGCCGGGGCCGCACCGGCGCGCTGTGGCGGCACGGGCTGCGCAACGCCTCGATCCCCGTCGTGACCGTGCTCGGCCTGCAGCTGGCCACGCTGCTGATCGGCGCGGTCGTGGTCGAGCGGGTCTTCGTCATCCCCGGGCTGGGCGACCTGCTGCTCAACGGCGTCGCCGGCCGTGACCTGCTGCTCGTCCAAGGCGTGGTGATGGTGCTGGTGGCGGCCGTGCTGCTGATCAACTTCGTGGTGGACGTGCTCTACCACCTGCTCGACCCGAGGCTGCGATGAGGGGCCGGATGAACGCCGGGCTCCTCGTCGGCGGCGCGCTCGTCGGGCTCGTGGTCCTCGCGGCGGTGGCGTCGTTCTTCTGGACCCCGCACGACCCGACGCTCGTGGACGCCGCGCACCGGCTGCGCGAACCCGGCGGCGGCTACCTCCTCGGGGCCGACAAGTTCGGCCGCGACACCTTCAGCCAGCTCATGGTCGGCGCCCGCACCACGCTCTACGTCGGCATCGTGGCGGTCGGCATCGCGGCCCTCATCGGCACCCCGCTCGGCGTGCTCGCCGGGATGACGCCGCGCGGCTGGCTCTCCGAGCTGGTCATGCGGGTCAACGACCTCGTCTTCGCCTTCCCCGCGCTGCTGCTGGCCGTCATGCTCGGCGCCGTCTACGGGCCGGGCACGCTCACCGCGATGATCGCGATCGGGGTGGCCACCGTGCCGGCGTTCGCCCGCGTGGCCCGCGCCGCCACGCTCCAGGTCATGGTGACCGACTACATCCTGGCCGCCAGGGCCGCCGGGCGGCGGCGCGCGGCGATCGCGGTGCGGCACGTGCTGCCGAACATCGGCTCCATGCTGATCGTGCAGGCGTCGGTGTCGTTCGCCATCGCGATCCTGGCCGAGGCCGCGCTGTCGTTCCTCGGCTTCGGCACCCGCCCCCCGATCCCGTCGTGGGGGCGGATGCTGCAGGAGTCGCAGGAGCTGCTGTTCTCCACCCCGCGCCTGGCCCTGTGGCCCGGCCTGGCGATCGCGCTGGCAGTGCTCGGCTTCAACCTCCTCGGCGACGGGCTGCGCGACTTCCTCGACCCCAAGCTCAGGAGGATCCGTGCTGAAGGTTGAGGACCTCACCGTGCGCGCCGGCCCGGTCGAGCTGGTCCGGGACGTGTCGTTCGGCATCGCGCCCGGCGAGCGGGTGGGGCTGATCGGCGAGTCGGGCTCCGGCAAGTCGCTGACCGCGCTGTCGCTCATGGGCCTGCTGCCCGAGGGCGTCACCGCGGCCGGGCGGGCCAGGCTGGCGGACCGGGACCTGGTCGGCGTGCCGGAGAGCCGGGTCAAGGACCTGCGCGGCCGCGACCTGTCCATGGTGTTCCAGGAGCCCATGACCGCGCTCAACCCGCTCATGCGGATCGGCGCCCAGGTCGCCGAGGTCATGACCCTGCACGGCCGCTCCCGCCAGGAGGCCCGCGAGCGGTCCCTGGAGCTGCTCGGCCGGGTCCGCCTGCCCGAGCCCGCCCAGATCGCCCGCGCGTACCCGCACCAGCTCTCCGGCGGCCAGCGCCAGCGCGTCATGCTCGCCATCGCCCTGGCCAACGAGCCCCGGCTGCTCATCTGCGACGAGCCCACGACCGCGCTCGACGTCACCGTGCAGAAGCAGATGCTGGAGCTGATCGCCGAGGTGGCGCCCGCGCTGCTGTTCATCACCCACGACCTCGCCGTCGTCGCCTCCGTCTGCGAGCGCGTCCTGGTCATGTACGGCGGCCGCGTCGTCGAGTCCGGCCCCATCCGCGAGGTCTTCACCCGCCCCCGCCACCGCTACACGCAGGGCCTGCTGGCCGCCTCCCGGCTCACCCCGCGCGGCACCCGCCTGCCCACCATCAAGGGCAGCGTGCCCCCGGCCGGGCGGTTCCCCGGCGGCTGCGTGTTCAGGAACCGCTGCCCGCACGCCACCCCCGCGTGCGAGACCGTGCCGGAGCTGACAGGAGACGGACATGCCTACGCATGCTGGCACCCCGCTCACTGAGGCCCCGCTGATCGAGGTACGGGAGCTGAGCCGCGTCTACCACCGCCCCCGCACCTCCCTCACCCGGCCGGGCGCCGCCGTCCACGCCCTGCGCGACGTCTCGCTGACCGTGCGGCGCGGTGAGCGGTACGGCATCGTCGGCGAGTCCGGCTCCGGCAAGTCCACCCTGCTGCGCCTCCTCTGCGCCCTCGACCAGCCCACCGGCGGTTCGATCCGCTTCGACGGCCAGGAGATCACCGGCCTGCCCGAGCGGCGGCTGCGCTTCCTGCGCGAGAACCTCCAGATCGTCTTCCAGGACCCGATGAGCTCGCTCGACCCCCGCATGCGCGTGCGCGACCTCGTCGCCGAGCCGCTGGCCGCCCTCGGCCTGCCGGCCGGGAACCGGGTTGCGGAGCTGCTGGAGGCGGTCGGGCTGCCGGCCGAGGCGGCCGACCGGTACCCGCACCAGTTCTCCGGCGGGCAGCGGCAGCGCATCGCCATCGCCCGCGCGCTCGCGCCCCGGCCGAAGGTGCTGGTCGCCGACGAGCCGGTGAGCGCGCTGGACGTCTCCGTACGCGGGCAGATACTCAACCTGCTGGCCGACCTCGTCGACGAGCTGGGGCTCACGCTCGTGTTCGTCTCGCACGACCTGTCCGTGGTGCGGCACGTGTGCGAGACGGTCGCGGTCATGAGCCGGGGCGAGATCGTGGAGACCGGGCCGGTGGACGACGTCTGGGCGGCGCCCGCCCACCCGTACACGCAGGAGCTGCTGCGGGCCGTACCGACTCTGGAGGGATTCCTGTGATCGACGTCGATGCCGATGGAGTGGTGGAGTTCACGCAGGCGCTCGTGCGGATCCCCAGCACCAACGACCCGGCGCGGGGCCGCAGCGAGCGGCCCGCCGCAGAGCTCGTCGAGGCGAGGATGCGGGAATGGGGCTGGGAGCCGGTCGTGTACGAGGCCGCGCCCGGCCGGCCGAACGTGGTCGCCGTCGTCGAGGGCGGCGGCGGCGCCGGGCCGACGCTGATGTTCGAGGGCCACACGGACGTGGTGACCGAGGGCGACCTGTCCACCTGGACCGTGGACCCGTTCGGCGGGGAGATCCGCGACGGCAGGCTGTGGGGGCGGGGCAGCGCGGACATGAAGTCCGGCCTGGCCGCCACCCTGTACGCCACCCGCGCCCTGCAGCTCGCCGGCCCCTTCCCCGGGCGGATCAAGGTCTGCGCGCTGGCCGACGAGGAGGGCCTCATGATCGGCGCGCACCACTTCGTCTCCTCGGGCCTCACCTCCGACGTGGACGGCGCGATCGTGGCCGAGCCGGAGGCGGGCGAGATCTGCGCCGTCGCCAAGGGAGCCCTGCGGCTGCGGGTGGACCTCACCGGCAAGATGGCGCACGGGGCGATGCCGCAGCACGGCCGCAACCCGATCCAGGCCGCCGGATCCCTGCTGGTGGCGCTGCGGTCGCTGCAGCAGGAACTGCAGGACCGGCATCCGGCGCACGAGCACCTCGGCGAGGTGTACGTGACCCCGACCGTGCTCCGGGCCGGCACCGAGGAGCAGGTCAACGTGATCCCGGCGGTCGCCTCCCTCTTCGTCGACGTGCGCACGATCCCCGGCGTCGAGCACAAGGAGATCGCCGACCGGGTGGCCGCCCTCGCCGGCTTCGACGGGATCGCCGCCGAGGTGTCGGTGCTGGTGGACCGGCCGCCGGTGGACGTGCCCGTGACCGACCCGGTCGTGGCCGCGCTGGCCGCCGCCCACCGGGCGGTGACGGGGGCGGAGCCGGTGTACGGCGGGGTGCCGGGCTCGACGGACGGGACCGTGCTGACGCATTGGGGCGGCATCCCGTCGGTGGTCTACGGGCCCGGTGGGAAGTGGATCGCCCACCAGGCGGACGAGTTCGTCGAGGTCGAGGAGATCGTGCGGTGCACCCGGGTGTTCGCCGAGGCGGCACGGCGGTTCCTGAACGGCGACTTCTGATGCGGCTGCCGATGCGGCCGGGGGCCACCAACTCACTGGTGGACGTGGCGGGGCTGCGGGTTGGGCACGCCCGGCGGGTCGGGGGCGGGCACCGTACCGGGACGACCGTCGTCCTCGCGCCGCCGGACGGGGCCGTGGCCGGGGTGGACGTGCGGGGCGCCGCGCCCGGGACGCGCGAGACGGAGCTGCTCGACCCGCGCAACCTGGTGGAGCGGGTGCACGCCGTGGTGCTCTCCGGCGGGAGCGCGTTCGGGCTGGGAGCGGCCTGCGGCGTGATGGACCGGCTCGCCGACGCCGGGGCCGGCTATCCGGTGGCCGGCGGCGCGGTCCCGATCGTCCCGGCCGCCGTCATCTTCGACCTGGGCCGCGGCGGCACCTTCCGCGCCGTCCCCGACGCCACCCTGGGCGCCGCCGCCTACGACGCCGCCACAGACGCCGCGTACGACCCCGCGTACGACCCCGCGTACGACCCCGCGTACGACCCCGCCACCGGCGCCGCCGCCGACAGCCCGCCGCCTCTCCTGTCGTCCGGGCCCGAGGTCTTTGGGAGGGACGGCTCCTCCGGCGAGGCGCCCGCGACCCCCGACGGCGCGAAGCCGTCCGTCCCCACCGCGGGCGGGGGCGGCGGCGTGCTCGCTTCCCCCTCCCTCGAAGGGACGCCGGCCCCGGACGGCGGCGGGCGGTTCGCGCAGACGACCGCGCCCCCGACGGTCAGCGGATCCGTCGGGGCGGGTACCGGGGCGGTGGCGGGCGGGCTGGCCGGCGGCGTGGGCACGGCGAGCGCCGTGCTGCCCGACGGCACCACGGTCGCCGTGCTGGCCGTCGTCAACGCCGCGGGCTCCGTCCTCGACCCCCGCGACGCCACCCTGGCGGGCACCAGGTACGGCCTCCCCGGCGAGTTCGACCACCTCGGGCCCCCTTCCCCCGAGGAGGCCACGGCCTGGAACCCGGACCGGACCCCCGCCTTCAACACCACCATCGGCGTCGTCGCCACCGACCTCACCCTCACCAAGGCCCAGTGCGGCAAGCTGGCGGCGGTCGCCCACGACGGCCTGGCCAGGGCCATCAGACCGGCCCACACCATGACCGACGGCGACACCGTCTTCGGCCTGGCCACCTGCGCCCGCCCCGCCCCCGGTCACGACGCCTTCCAGGACGTGCTGGCGGCCGCGGCAGACGTGTTCAGCCGCGCCGTCGCCCACGCCGTCCTGGCCGCCACCGGCCGCGAGGGCGCGCCCGCCTACCTCGACGTCTTCCCCAGCGCCCTCCGGAGCCGGCCATGACACCAGCCCCCGACCTGCCCCGCGACCTCCCCACCGGCCTGCCCATCGGCGACGGCTGGACGAGGACCGCGGCCACCACGGACGTGATCTTCCCCTACGACGGGTCCCGGGTCGCCGAGGCCCCGCTGGGTACGGCGGCGCACGCCCGCCAGGCCCTCGACGAGGCCCTCGCCGCGGCTCCCGCCATGGCGGCGCTGCCCTCGCACGCCCGCCGCGCCGCCCTCATGCGGACCCACGACGCGCTGGCGGCCAGGCGGGAGGAGTTCGAGCGGCTCCTCGTCCTGGAGACCGGCAAGCCGCTGGTGGACTGCCGGGTGGAGGTGGCCAGGACGCTGGTCACGCTGGCCACGGCCGCCGAGGAGGTCGCCCGGCTGCACGGCGAGACCGTGCCGCTCGACCTGCTGCCCTCCGGCGAGGGTCTGATCGGCTTCTGGACGCGCCGGCCCATCGGCGTCGTCGTGGGCATCACGGGCTTCAACTACCCCCTGCTCCTGGCCGCGCACAAGATCGCACCGGCGGTGGCGGCCGGCTGCCCGGTGATCGTCAAGCCCGCCCCGGCGACCCCGCTGGCCACGCTCCGGCTGGTGGGCCTCCTGCGCGATACCGGCGCCCTGCCCCCGGCCGGCGTGCAGCTCGTCACCGGCGACGTCGAGGTCGGCCGGACACTGGTGGAGGACCGGCGGATCGGCGCGGTCTCGTTCACCGGCTCGGCCGCCGCCGGCCACGCCATCGCGCGCGCCGCCGCCCCCACCAAGGTGCTGCTGGAGCTCGGCTCCAACGCGGCGCTCGTGGTGGCGGCCGACGCCGACCTCGGGGCGGCCGCGGACGCGGTCGTGCGCGGCGGCTACTACGCCTCCGGCCAGGCGTGCATCTCGGTGCAGAGGGTGCTGGTCGAGGAGCCCGTACGCGAGGAGTTCGGTTCCCTGCTGGCCGGACGCGTCAAGAACGTCACCGTCGGCGACCCCCGCCTGCCCGGCACCCGTGTCGCCCCGCTCGTCGACGAGGCGGCCACCGACCGCGTGCTGGAGTGGATCGCCGCGTCCGGGGCCCGCGTGCTCGCGGGCGGGCACCGCGACGGCCGGGCCATCGCGCCGACGGTGCTGGACGGCGTGCCGGACGGCGCCGCCGCCTGGGACGAGGAGATCTTCGGGCCCGTCGTGTGCGTCCGGCCGGTGCCCGACCTCGACGCCGCGTTCGCGGCGGTCAACCGGTCGCGGTACGGCCTGCACGCGGCGGTGTTCACCCGCTCGCTGGCCACGGCGTTCGCGGCGATCGAGCGCATCGAGGCCGGCGGGGTCGTGGTCAACGACGTGCCGGGGTTCAGGGCGGACAACATGCCGTACGGGGGTGTCAAGGATTCGGGGTCGGGCCGCGAAGGGCCCCGGTTCGCCATCGAGGAGCTCACCGTGACCAGGATGGCCATCATCCGGCCGTGACGCCGCACGGCCGTGCCGGCCGCCCGTGAGCCCCCGGAGGGCACCACGGACGACCGGCATGGCTCACCCGATGACCGGACTTCCGGTCACATGGAGGGATTCGTTACAGCTCGGCGCGGATCTCGCGCAGGTGGTGCCGGATCACCGGTGCGCTGTCACGCGCCAGGTCCTTCACCCGAGCGGAGTGCCCGCGCCGCAGCTCCCGCTGCCCCAGCCAGAGCGCGTGCTCGTGCGCATCGGCCTGCAGGCGCAGCCAGGCGCGGTCGAAACGCGGACCGGACCTGGCGACCACCGCGCGCAGGTCGTCCCGCTGCGCGGCGCTGGGGGAGGTGGGAAGGCGGACGTCGAACCGGTCGGCGACCTCGCGCAGCCGCGCGTCCAGCCTGCGGTGATCGCGGATCAGCCGCCAGGCGATGCCGCGGACATCCCTGTCACGCGACTCGCGCAACGCGGCCTTCGCGGCCGCGATCTCGGCGAGGTGGCCCCTGTGCGCCGCCCTCAGGTACGCCCTGTCCTGAGCGGGTACGCGCAGTGCCCAGCCGGTCTCACTGACGGCGGCGCTCGGCGCGGCCGTCCCCGGGGTCTGGGCCGTGGCGGCAGGGGTGGCAGCGGGGGCGATGGTCAGTGCCAGCACGGCCGCGATGCCCGCGGGTGCTAACTTCCGTGCTGTTCTCATGGGTCCCTCCTTTCCTGGGACCCGTGCCCGCTGCCCAATCCGGGCCGAGGTATTCAGGTTGATTCGGGCGGCTCAATTCGGCGGGTCGTAGCGGCCGTCCACGGCGGTCCAGCCGCCGTCCACGTACAGCACGGAGCCGGTCACGAAGCTCGCCGCGTCGCTCGCCAGGTAGACCACCGCGCCGGCCATCTCCTCGGCGGCCGCCCACCGGCCGAGCGCGCTCTTGGCGGCGTACGCGGCGTACCAGCCGGGATTTTCCTTGATCTGACTGGTCAGCGGCGTCTCCACCACCCCCGGCGCGATCGCGTTCACCCGCACCCCGCTCGGCCCGAACTCCGCCGCGGCCGTGCGCAGCAACTGCACCAGCCCCGCCTTCGTGGCCGAGTAGACGCTCTGCCCCGGCTCGGTGACCGAGGCCCGGATCGAGGCGAACCCGATGATCGACCCGCGCCCCCGCTCGACCATGCCCGCCCCGAACGCGCGCACCACGTCGAACGAGGCCCGCAGGTTCAGCCCCACGACCCGGTCGAACTCCTCGCCGGAGTAGTCGAGCAGGCGCTTGCGCACGTTCGTGGCCGCCGTGAACACCAGCACGTCGGCCGGCTCCTCCGCGGCCAGCGCGCGCACCGCCCCCTCGTCCAGCACGTCGACCAGCCGGGCGGTCCCGCCGCAGCCGGCCGCGGTCTCCGTCGCGGCCGGCAGGTCGCGGTCGGCGCAGACCACGGAGGCCCCGTGGGCGGCCAGCGCCAGCGCCGCCTCCCGGCCGATCCCGCTCCCTGCGCCGATCACCACGGCCCGCCGCCCGTCCAGGCGGAACAGCGCGTCATATCCCATAGCAGGCACCCTAGCGACTGGTCCGACCAGTGCACCAGGTTCCGCGCGGGCCGCTTCAGGGGCGGTCGCGGGCGGCCTCCCAGCCGGAGCGCAGCAGCTCGTACTCGACCTCGCCGTGCTCCGAGCCCTCGATGGCCTCGAACCCCTCCAGGTGGAACGTACGGACCAGCCGCAGCCCGCACTTCTCCATCACCCGCCGCGACCCGAGGTTGACCGCCATCGTCTGGGCGAACACCCGGCGGGCGCCCAGCTCCGCGAACGCCTTGTCGATCAGCGCGAGCGACCCCTCCGTCGCGACCCCCCTGCCCCACGCCGCCTTGTGCAGCCGGTAGCCCAGCTCGGGCTCCTCGTCCGATCCGTGCTCGGCCGGTCGCAGGTGGAACCAGCCGAGGAACGCGCCCGACGGCTTCTCCAGGGCCGCGAAGAACCCGCCGGCGACGAACCTGGGCAGGGTCCGCTCGACGATCACCTCCCGCGGCGTCGGCTGGCCGCCGTTGAGGTAGCGCATGACCTCGCGGTCGTTGTGCAGGGCGAACAGGTGGTCCTCGTCGGACTCGGTGAAGCGGCGCAGGATCAGCCGCTCGGTCTCCAGGTAAACGCGCACCGGGGCACGTTAGCCGACGCGGCGGGCGTTCTCGACGGGTTTTCGGCCGCCCGCGGAGGGGTCAGCGGGCCGCCAGCGACTCCGACAGCTCGCGCAGCCGGGCCCGGGCACCGGGGTCGTAGGCCTGCTCCAGCGCCTGCGCGGGCCGCGTGCCGTCGAAGAAGCGCCCGGACACCTCGTCCAGCGCGGGGTCGGTGACCAGCCGCGAGGTCGCCGCCACGCCCTCGCGCAGCTCGCTCACGGGCGTGGCCACGACCATCTTGGTCGGCATGTACGTCGCCGGGTGCAGCGCGTTCGCGGTGACCTCCGTGCCCGCCAGCTCCTCGGCCAGGTCCACGGTGAACATCACCTGGGCCAGCTTGCTCTGGCAGTACGCGCGTACCCCGCTGTAGTCCTTGACCAGCATCACGTCGTCGAAGTCGATCGGCGCCTGGCCCAGGCTGCTGACGTTCACGATCCTGGACGGGGCCGCGGACCGCAGCACCGGCAGCAACAGCCGGGTGAGCAGGAACCCGGCCAGGTAGTTGACCGCGAACCTGAGCTCGTGCCCGTCCGCGCTCTCCTGACGCACCCCGCCGCCCGGCACGGTCGTCCCGATGCCCGCGTTGTTGACCAGCGTGTCGAGCCCCTTGTGCTCGGCGGCGACGGCGGCGGCCAGCTCGCGCACCTGGTCGAGCGAGGCCAGATCCGCGCGGTACCAGTGCAGCCGGGCCCCCGGCACGCGCGCGCGGATCTCCTCCATCGTGGCCTGCCCGCGCCCGTCGTCCCGGCCGTGCACCAGGACGGTCGCGCCCCGGCCCGCGAGGTCGGCGGCCAGCGCCCGGCCGAGGCCGTCGGTCGCGCCCGTGACCAGGATCGTCCGCTGCTCCATGGGACGCATGTCCACCTCCGCTCCGGCGTTCCCCGATCCGACGCTACCCCGTCCGCCGTGCGGAATCCGGCCCGCTGCTACCCTCCCGTCCCGGGCCGTCGCTACTGAGAGGTGCACATTGGTCGATCTGAGCTTCGACATCGCGGGCGAGCTGCGGGTGCGGCGTCTGGGCTACGGCACGGGACAGCTCACCGGGCACGGCTACTGGGGGCCGCGGCTGGAGCCGGAGCAGGCGGTGCGCGTGCTGCGCCGCGCCGTGGAGCGCGGGGTCACGCTCGTCGACACCGCCGACAACTACGGCCCCGGCCTGGCGGAGGAGCTGGTGGCGCGGGCGCTGCACCCGTACGCGGAGGGGGTCGTGGTGGCGACCAAGGGCGGCGTCGTGCGTACGGGGCCGAACGTCTGGCACGTCGCCGGGCGGCCCGAGCGGCTGCGGGCCATGTGCGAGGCCAGCCTGCGCCGCCTCGGAACGGAGACCATCGATCTCTACCAGCTTCACCGGCTGGACCCGGAGGTGCCCCTGGCCGACCAGCTCGGCACCCTGGCCGAGCTGCGGCAGGAGGGCAAGATCCGGCACATCGGCCTCGACACGGTGACGGCCGGCGAGCTGCGGCGGGCGCTGGAGGTGACGCAGATCGCCTCGGTGCAGAACCGCTACAACGTCCTTGACCGGGAGTCCGAGCCGGTGCTGCGGCTGTGCGAGGAGCGCGGGCTGGCCTTCCTGCCGTGGTTCCCCCTCGGCAACGGCTCCCTGGCCACCGCCGCCGCTGCGGCGACGGGCCTCGGCGGGGCCGCTGCCGGGCACGGCGAGAGCGCGCGCCCCGCGGGTGGCGCGGCGGGCCTGGCGGAGGTGGCGCGGCGGCACGGGGCGAGCGCCGGGCAGGTGGCGCTGGCCTGGCTCCTGCACATCTCGCCGGCCACCCTGCCGACCCCCGGCACGGGCTCGCTCACCCACCTGGAGGAGAACCTGGACGCGGTGGCCGTCGAGCTCACCCCGGAGGACCTGTCCGCTCTGGACGCGCTCGCCTGAACACGCCCGCCAGGCGGGCGACGGAACGGCCGGGGCGTGACGGGGAGATCGCCCGGATGGCGGCGACCATCGGGCTTGCGGGCACCCGCTTCGGCGCGGATCCCCGCCGGGGCGTGTCCGGAGACCCGCCGGGCTTGCGCCCCGGACTTGTAAGGCGGCTTGCGAAAAATCTGTAAGGCGCCTTACGATTTGCGCATGGTCAACGCGGAACGGCCTCCGTACGAAGAGCTGGAGGCACGCTTCGGCGCCCCGGTCGGCGTGGAGGAGGCGCGCGCCCGCTGGGGCGCCCTCGTGCACGCCGCCAGGAGCGGCACGGTCACGCTGATCACCCGCGAGCGCTGGGAGTGGGCCGCGCTGGTCCCGCTGCCGGAGGTGTCCGGGGTGCTGAGCGGCCTGCCGGTGCTGTCGCTGTCAACGGCCCGCTCCAAGCTCGGCGACCTCGTCCGCCAGACCGCCGGCCCGTACGACGAGGGCCCCGTGCTGCTGACCCGCCACCGCGCCCCGGTCGCCGCCCTGATCGCGGCCCGTCGCCTCCTCGACCGGCCCGCCGCCCGGCGCCGCGCGACCGCCGAGGACCTGCTGTCGCAGGGGCACACCATCTCCCTCGTCCGTGGCCCGGTGGACGGGGTCGTCGCCGTCGCCCGGGACCGCGACGGCAAGGAGATCGCGGCCGGCTCCGGCGGCGACATCGCCGCGGCCCTGGTGTCGCTGATGGAGTGATCAGGCCGGCCCGGTCGGTTCGACCAAGGCGTCGGGGCCGGGGAAGACGAGCTGCTCGTGGCCGTCGTCGAAGCGGACGAGGTAGGGCGGCGACCCGGCGGCGCCGCGTACCTCGAGGATCTCGCCCTTCCTGGACGCCTGACCGACGACGGCGCCGCGGATGATCAGCATGTCACCGACATTCGCCTGCATGGTGGACTTCCTCTCGGCTGGGCTGTGGCGACTTCGTGGTGCCCTCCCACAGTGCACCAGCCCGGCCTTCCCGGGAAGCCGGTGAGCCCCTCCGGAGGGCAGTCAGCGGGGCTCGCGCCGGTAGGGTGCCGTGTCGTCCGGCTCGGTGGGGCTCGCGAACCGGAACGGCACCCCGAACCGCTCCGCCAGCGCCCGCCCGGCCGCACCGGCCTCCTCCGCCTCCGGCCACGGCGGCACCTGGCCGTTGAACACCCGCAGGTCGCCGCCGTGGCGTACGTGCGCCAGGCGGTGCTCGGCGCGCGGCCCGGCGGTGACGGCCAGCAGCTCGATCATCCAGCCGAACGAGTCGCCGTCCCACACGGCCTCGATCGCCTCCAGCCGGCCGGGCAGCGCCGCGATCGTGGCGGACAGCGCGTCGAGGTCGAGGGGCGGGGAGGGCCACGGGTCGAGGCTCTGCCCGAGGGCGGCGGCCCGCCAGGTCACGGTGTCCAGGCACTCGTACAGGCCGGGGCCCCGCCCGTGCGGACCGGGGCGCGGCTCGGCCATGCCGGGGCGCGGCCCGGCCGGACCGGACTCTGCCAGGCCCTCCCGCACGGCCTGGATCGCCCGCAGCATGCGGCCGTCCCGGATCAGGGCGTCCACGCGGTCGCGCACGCCGCCGGGCAGGGAGCTCCACAGCGGGTCGTCCATCGAGCACACTCCTCCTCCGAGGTCGCCCCAGCAGTACACACGGGGGCGGCGGGCGCGGTCCATGCCGTTGTACACCTCGGGCCAGGTCGATCCCCTGACCGCTCCGGGGCTCGCCGCCCGTGATCGCTAGCGCGCCGCCGGCGCGTACACGTGGCCGAGCCCGAGCGGCGGCGCGGGCGGCAGCGGCTCGGCGTGCTCGGCCCGGAAGGCCTGCAGCAGGTACGCCACCAGCCGCCGCGACCCGGCCGCCGCCACCTCCCCGGGCTCGGCCGCGATGGCGTTGCCGGCCTTGAGCAGCAGCACCAGGTCCGCCGGCTCGAAGTCGGCGCGCAGCTGCCCGGCGTCCTTGGCCCGCCGCACCACCTCGGCGAAGCAGAGCTCGGCCCGCGCCCGGAGGCGCTCGAAGTCGACCGCCTCCGGGAACGCCGTCAGGAACGCCGCCGTGAACCCCCGGTCGGCGAGCTGCATCGCGCACACCTTCTCGATCGCCGTGCGGAACGCCCGCCACGGGTCCGGATCGGCCATCGCTTCCTCCACCGCCGCCCCGCAGGCATCGAGCTGGTCGGCGAACACCTCCGTGACCAGCGACTCCCGCGACGGGAAGCGCCGGTAGAGCGTCGCCACCCCGACGCCCGCGCGGCGCGCGATCGCCGCCATCGGCACGTCGAGCCCGCGCGTGGCGAACGCCTCCCGCGCGGCGTCGAGGATGCGGTCGCGGTTGTGCCGCGCGTCCGCGCGCAGTCCGGCGGCCTCCGGGGGAGGCGCTATCCGAGAGGGATGACCAGGCATGTTTCTCACATTAGCGTAAGTGGATGGCCCCTTCCGCTTAGCGCGCTAGCGTCACTGGCATGAACTCTGCAAGAGGGGATGAAAAGGACAGTGAGTGACATGCGCGCGGCCCTCTACGACCGGTACGGGCCCCCCGAGGTGCTGTACGAGGGCACCCTGCCCAAGCCGGTCCCCGGTCCCGGCGAGGTGCTGGTGCGCGTGCACGCCACCAGCGTCAACGGCGGCGAGGTGCACGTCCGGGCGGGCCGGGTCCGGCTGGTGGCCGGGCTGACGGAGCGGGGATTCCCGAAGCGTACGGGAGTCGACTTCGCCGGCGAGGTCGCCGCCCTCGGCCCCGGCGCGTCCGGGCCGGCGGTGGGCGACCGGGTGTGGGGGCTGCTGGGCCGCTCGTTCGGCAGCGCGGCCGAGTTCGTGGCCGTCCGGCCCCGCCGGCTGTCCCGCGTCCCGGCCGGGCTCGACCTGGCCGAGGCCGCGGCGCTGCCCGCCGTGGGCACGACGGCGATCACGGCGCTGCGTGACAAGGCCGCGCTCGCGGCGGGCGAGCGGCTGCTCGTCCGCGGCGCGGCCGGCGGCGTCGGCAGCGTCGCCGTCCAGCTCGGCAAGGCCATGGGCGCCCACGTCACCGCGCTCGCCGGCGCCCGGAACCTGGATCTCGTCCGCGACCTCGGCGCCGACGAGGCCCTCGACTACGCCGCCACCGGCCCGGCCGACCTGGGCGCGTTCGACGTGGTCCTGGACACCGTCGGCACCGCCCATCCTGCCTACCGCCGCCTCCTGACGCCGGGCGGCCGCATGGTGGCGATCGCCTTCGACGTCAAGCGGGCCGCGGCGTCCCTGTCGTACGTCGCCGCCTCCGCCGTGTTCGGCCGGCGCCGCGTGCGCTTCTTCAGCGGCAACCCCACCCACCGCCTCCTCGCCGACCTCGCCCGGTACGTGGAGACCGGCGCGATCCGGCCGGTCGTCGACACGGTGTTCCCGCTCGCCGAGATCGCCAAGGCGCACCGGGCCCTGGAGTCGGGAGGTGTGCGCGGCAAGATCGTCGTCCGGGCCGGCTGATCCCGCGATCATTGACGCGGCCGCGGGCCCTTCCTAAACTCATCACATAATGAATTAGGAGCGTTGCCATGCGCAGAACACCCGCAGCCGTCGTCAGCGCAGTCTTCTTCGCCGCCGCCCCCGGAACCGTCGCCGTGCTCGTCCCGTACTGGATCAGCGGCTGGCGGATGCGCGCCCCCTTCCCGGACCCGGTCATGATCCCGCTCAGGGCGCTCGGCGCGATCCTCGTGCTGGCGGGGCTGGCCGTGCTGGTCAACGCGTTCGTCAGGTTCGTGGTGGAGGGGCTCGGGACGCCGATCCCGGTCGCGCCGCCCGCCCGGCTGGTGATCGGCGGGCTCTACCGGTACGTCCGCAACCCCATGTACGTCGCCATCTTCGCCGCCGACCTCGGCCAGGCCATGATCTTCGGCGATCCGTGGCTCCTGGTCTACGTCGCCGTCCTGGCGATCCCGGTCTACTCCTTCGTCCGCTGGTACGAGGAGCCGAACCTGCGCCGGCGCTTCGGCGCAGACTACGACGTCTACCGCTCCCACGTGCCGGGATGGTGGCCGAGAGTGCACCCGTACCAACCGTGAGTCCCGAGAAAATTGGGGCCCCATGTCGGGAGCGGTTTGACTCCTAGTGAGGAACTATGGTCGTCTCGTGACCTATGTTTCTGATGGGATGAATTAGATAGGTCCGGGGGAGAACGCTTCATGCCGCACGCCCTCCTGCGCGTGCTCGCTTCGACATCCGTCGCCGGCGCGGTCCTCGTGGCCCTGCCGCCTACCGCCGGAGCGCAGTCCCAGTCCGTACCGGCACAGGCCCGGTCCGCGCAGGCGGGCCCCGCGCAGGTGCGGCCGGTGCCCGCCGTCCAGGAGCCGCCGGCCGCGGTCGTGACCGTCCCGCAGCGGCCCTCGCTCGCCCTGCAGACCGCCGGGGACGAGAAGGTCGGGCCGGACGCGCCCGAGGTGACCACGCCGGCCGGGCCGGGGCTCATCGACGAGATCATCGCGGGCGCCGCCGCCGTACAGGAGGAGCAGGGGCTCGGCAGGCAGGCGCCCGACCCCGGTGACCTGCTGCCGGACACCACCCGGGCCGAGACGCTGGGCCTGGTCAAGCCGCTGGCCGCGATCGCGAAGTCGTTCGAGGGGCTGGGGAAGGCCATGCCGGGGATGACGTACCGGCTGTGCGTCGAGAGCGCCGACGTGCCGGTCTCCTGCTCGATCCGGCAGCCGGTCGGCGTGCCGGTGGCCGCCGACGTGACCGGCGACGCCCTCCCCGACCTCGCGGCCGACCTGGTGCCCGCCGCGAGCCCCGCCGAGGGCGCGATCGGGCTGGGGTTCGCCGTCCGGCGGCTCTCCCGCGAGAACCTCAAGGCCCAGGTCTGGGCCGAGTACGACGGCAAGGTCTCGGTCGGCTTCGACGGCCTGCGCCGAGGGACGTCGCTGTCGGCCTCCGACTGGGGCACGTTCACCGTGGACCTGGCCGGCAAGCGGGTCAAGGCCACGGTCAAGCGCAAGGAGCCGGGGGAGTCCGCCGCCCTGGTGGCCGCGCTGACCGGGCGCAGCGCCGTGAGCCTGCGCCAGACGCCCGCCACCGAAGAGCTCACCGTGAACGCCGCCCTCGACTCCCGCTCGCTGGACGTCGCCGCCTCCGCGCCCGCCAGGCTGGAGGCGCTCGCCGTGACCGGCCGCCGCCTCACCCACGCCGTGCTCGACCGCATGCCCGCCCGCGCCGAGGTGCGGCTGGCGGGCGGCGAGATCAGCTTCACCAGCCCCTCCTCCATCGGCCGCGCCCAGGTGGACGACCTCGACTACCGCGACGGCCGCCTGGCCAGGGTGACCCGGGTCGGGCTGCGGCGGGTGCCGCCGTCCTTCACCGCCAGGTACGGCACCGCGAACGGCAAGCAGAGCCTGGCTGTCGCCGCCGGCTCCGGCCGCTCGCGCTCCGGCGCCGCCAGCCTGCTGTACTTCGACCGGGCCGCCGGCAAGACCGTGCTGAAGGCCGAGCTGAGCGAGCTGCCCGCCAAGGTGCGGCTGGTCAACGACCTGGCCGAGCACCGCGTCACGCACACGACCAGCTCGCCCATCGGCAGGTTCGCGGTGGTGCTGCAGCGCAACGAGGGCGCTATCTCCAGCCCGCGCGGCGGGCACGTCACCATGATCAAGGACGGCGCCGCGGTGGGGGTGTCGGGGCTGCTGTCGGGGCTGTCCGGGTTCGACGTCACGTACGGGGCCGCGCCGCACGCCCGCCTGGAGGTGGACTCCAGCGGCCGGTCGTTCGTGGGCGCGGCCAGCATCGACCGCACGCACGTGGCCCGCCTGGAGATCTCCAACACCCCCGCCAAGGTGGACGTCACGCTCGACCCCGCCGCCAGGAAGGCCGTCTACCAGGCCAGCGGCGTGATCGACAAGCTCCGCGCCGCCTACACGAACCTCCGGTCGGGCCCCACGATCGACGGCACCGTGCTCGGCGTGCACGACGACGTGACGGCGTCGTGGGAGCTCGGCGAGCGCACGACCGTCAAGGTCGCGACGTCCTCGACGTTGGAGCAGGTGCGGATTTATGCCAATAAAGCGCACGTGACCAGCACGGCGGGGACCGCGTCGCCAGGGGCCTCGGACGCCTCCGGCACAGCGCCGGGAGCGGCGTCAGGGTCCGCATCGGGGCCGGCGTCGGGCGCGGCATCGGGCGCGGCATCGGGCGGGGGCGAGGACGTGCGCGCGACCGTCGAGGGCGTGCGCGAGCGGGCCGAGCTGGTGACCGACGCCAGGGCCGGAACCCTGAGCTGGACCTCGGACGCGCCGGTCGAGAAGGTGTCGGCGCTGGCCAGGGTCAAGCTGGGCGACCGGTACGCCAGGGCCGCCGCCGAGGTCACCGGCGTGCCGGCCAGGTTCGACGCCTCCTGGGACGCCGCCGCGTACCGCTTCCGCGGCCTGTCGGGGCCGGTGGGGTCGGCGGCGCTGGCGTTCACCAACCACGACGGCGCCACGTCGCCCGCCGGGCCGCACCTGGCGGCCCACTACGACCAGGCCACCGGCGACCTGGACGCCAGCGTGCTGGTCAAGGGGCTGTCGAACGTCGAGTTCAGCCCGGCCGCGCAGGGGTTCACCGCCGACTTCCGCTCGGCCAGGCAGACCCTCGCCGTGGACGCCGACGTCACGCAGGGCGACACGCGGTTCGGGCTGATCGGCACGCTCGGCCCGGTGCCCGGCCGGCTGGCCGTCTCCTCGGCCGACGGCAAGCTCACCTACTCCGGCTCCCGCCTGGACGTGCGCGCCCGCGCCTGGCTCGGCAAGACCGCGGCGCTCGACCGCATGCGGGCCGCGCCGGCCGTTCCGGGCGGCGTGTCGCTGGTGGACGGCGGCTGCGCCGCCGGGTCGCCGGGCTGCGCGCAGGGCCCCTTCTGCACGCCGCAGCGCGGGTGCTTCGGGCTGCAGGGGTACCTGGACGTGACCGGACTGCCCGACCAGGTCACCGTGGACCTGACCGGCAAGACGTTCGCGTTCTCCGGATTCGCCCCCAAGCGCCGCAGCCTGGGCGTGTACCTGGCCAGCAGCGTCCTGTCACCGGTGCCGATCAAGGCCAGGGCCACGCTGACCGGCCTGCCCTCCAAGATCACCAGCATGGCGCTGGGGCCGTTCGGCGTGGGGCAGGGGAACGCGGTGCAGGCGTCGTACCGGATCGAGCCGGCCGCCACGCTGGGCACGCTCGACGTGCGGGCCGAGGCGGGCGGGCTGCGCGGCCACGTCGCCATCGACCCGGTTCCCGCGGCGGTGGCCGTCCAGGCGACGTACGGGGCCAGGACCCGCATCCGGGTGACCAACTCCGCGGTCGTCAAGAACCTCACCACCAAGGTCACCCTGGCCGGGAAGGGCACCGGGGAGCTGCGCCTCTCCGACGTGCCCGCCGTCTTCGGGGTGGACGCCGACGCCTCGGCCGCCGGGCTGAGCGTGCCGGCCGTCACGTACAAGGCGGTGGGCGGCGCCAGCACCCTTGACGGCTACCTCGGCGTGGAGGGCGGCCTGGTGGACCCGTCCGGCCGGCTCGGGGACGTGTCGTTCGCGGTCAAGGACCTGGCCGCCGACACCACCGTCCGGCTGAACCCCGACCAGTCGCTCGACCTGGTCTCCAAGCCGGTCCCCACGGGGCGCGTCACGCTGCGCGCGGGGCTCAGGGTGGATCCCGTCGCGGCACAGGGCATCGCGGTGAGCAAGGAGGTCCCGTACACGACCGGCTTCCTCACCTACCACGTCGGCGGCCGGTTCGGGCTCGGGAAGAGCGCGATCGAGAACGTCGCGCTGTCCGTCCAGCGCGTGTCGTGGCTGCGCATCCGGCCGGGCAAGGTCCCGTTCGGCCTGAAGGCGCCCCCGGCCCTGGGGTACGTCGCCCCCGGCTTCGAGGGGGACTACGGGACCCTCAAGATCGCCGCCAAGGGCGTGGACCTGCGGCCCGACGTCAGCCTGGACCTCAAACTGAGCCGGGGGATCGGCAGCGACGTGTTCCACGAGTCCGTCCGGATCGGCCCGGCCACCTCGCTCGCCCTGCGCCGCTACGACCAGCGGATGCGCCGCATCGGGGCCAAGCAGGAGATCAAGGCGGCGGGGATCGGCCTGGCGTGCGTGACGGTGGACGCCAAACCCGGCTTCGCGGCCGGCGCGGGCACCAACTCCATCACGCTGCGCGGGGCCGACGGGCCGCAGATGGTGTCCCTGCTGGACCCGGGCGGGCAGGTGCCGGACTATGCGGTGGACCTGCTGACGCACTTCATGAGCCCGTTCCCGGGTGCGGAGTGGAAGGTGGCGGGCACCAAGGCGGGCTCCTGCGCCTCCGACGGCACCTCACCGCGATCGGAGTCCCGCTGAGCCCGTTCCCGCCGGAGAGGCCGGGCTAGCGGGGGCCGCGGTAGCCCGGCGGGGGCTGCTCGCCCTCGTAGGGGGCCACCGGGCGGTCCGTGAGGAACGCCCGCAGCACCCCGAGGTAGGCGGCGCCGCGGTCGTCCCCGACGTAGGTGAAGCGGGCGCCGGGCAGCGCGCGCCGGTAGCCGGTGGCGGCCGACCAGCTCTGGGCGTCGCACGGACCCTTGACGATCAGCACGGGCGCCGTCACGCCGGCCAGGTCGCGGCGCAGCGACGCCGGGGCCGGCCGCCCCGACAGAGCGACATAGCCACCTCCCCCCACCGGGCCGCCTCCCTCCGCGCCGGACGGGGACGGGCACGGGGACGAGGATCGGCGGCGGAGGAGGGCGAGGTGGGCGTCCAGGCCCAGGTCGCCCGCGAACGCGTGGGCCGCCGCCGGATCCACCTCCAGGAGCGTGGAGACCGCCAGCGTGCGCGCGTCGGGCAGCCCTCCGGCGCCGAGAGGCCCGAGGAAGGCCGCGGCGGTCTCGGGGCGGCCGGCCGCGCGTCCCGGTGAGAGCCCGTCCGGGGAGTACAGGACCGTCCTGGCCACCCGGTCCGGATGTTCGGCCAGGTACGCGGCCGCCACCTGCGCCCCATGCCCCCGGGCCACCAGGTTCAGCCGCTCGGCGCCGACGGCCAGCCGGATGGCCTCCAGGTCCGCCACGTCCCGCGCCAGACCGTACCCCCGGGGGTCGGCCAGCCGCGCCGAGCGACCCGCGCCGAGCTGGTCGTAGACGTAGACCCGGAAACCGTCCGCCGCCAGCCGTCCGTAGAACGCCGAGTCCCCGGCCAGGTCGCCCACTCCGGGGCCGCCGTGCAGGAACACCACCGGCTCCGGCCGCGTGACCCGCTTCGGCGCCACCCGTACGTACGCCAGCTCCGACCCCGTGGACAGCCGCCACGACCGCTGCCCGGCCACCTTTGACGGCGCGCCGGACGGCGGCGCCGGCTCCAGCGTGGCCACGGAGACCTGCCAGATCACCGCCGCCGCCACGCCCAGCACCACGAGCGCGCGTAACCAGCGCCCCCACGCCACCACCGGCCGGGGCACGCACAGCAGCAGCCCGAGGAAGAACACCGAGCCGAACACCGCCAGCCCCGCCACCGTGAACACCGCCGGTCGCGCGCCCACCATCGCCGTCCCGGCCAGCGCGGCCAGCCCCAGGACCGGCGACAGGGCCAGCACCCCGGCACCCGCCACCGCCCGTCCGGCCAGCCTGGCGAAAGAAGCCACGGAAGGGACGCTAGTGCACGTCCCCCGTTCCGGTCAGGGAAGTGAGCGGCCCAGGCGCAGGCGGACGCGGTCACCCCGGCGTACGGACTCGCGCACGGTCCACACGCGCTCGTCGATCACCGTGCCACCGGCCGTCATGTATCCGCCCATCCTCAGCACCGGCCGTCCCGTGTCGTCGCTGAGCAACTGGGCCCGGGACTCGGAGTCGTCGCCGAACAGCACGAGGAAGTCGTCGGCGCCCGCCGGGGCGTCCAGGATCAGACCGGGATAGAGGTGGGAGTAAGGGACCTCGATAACATGCTCGATCACGCGTAAACGTCTACCCCGATGTCACGCTTTTCAGCTTCGAGCCAGGAGCGGGATAGCGCTTTCCAGCGTCATGGGGTGAAATATCAGCATCCTTTCTACAGGCTGGAGTACCACGTGCCACTGTTCGACATGCCGCTCGAGCAACTCCGCAACTACCTCCCCGACCGTGACGAGCCCGCCGACTTCGACGACTTCTGGTCCGCCACCCTGGCCGAGGCCGGGGAGTTCGACCTGGCCGCCGAGTACGTCCCGTACGAGCTGCCCTTCACCGGCGTGGACGTGTTCGACGTGTCGTTCGCCGGATGGGGCGGGCACCGCATCAACGGCTGGTTCCTGCTGCCGCGGGGCACGGAGGGGCCCGTCCCGTGCGTGATGCACTACATCGGCTACAGCGGCGGGCGCGGGTTCGCCAGGGACCACCTGATGTGGCCGGCCGCGGGGTACGCGGTGTTCGTGATGGAGACCCGTGGCCACGGCGGCGCGAACGTGGGCAGCCCCGGCTCCACCGGCGACCCGCACGGCAGCGCGGGGCCGCAGGCGCCCGGCATGATGACCCGCGGCATCCTCGACCCCGCCGACTACTACTACCGGCGCGTGTTCACCGACGCGGTCAGGGCGGTCGACGCGGCGGCGGCGCATCCGGCCGTGGACGCCGGCCGCATCGTGGCCTCCGGCGGCAGCCAGGGCGGCGCCATCGCGCAGGCCACCGCGGCCCTGCACCCGGGGGTCAAGGCGGCGCTCATCGACGTGCCGTTCCTGTCGCACTTCCGGCGGGCCGTGGAGATCACCGGGCGTGACCCGTACCAGGAGCTGGTCAGGTATCTGGCCACCCGGAGGGACAGCGCCGACCAGGTGTTCCGCACGCTGGCGTATTTCGACGGCGTCAACTTCGCGGCCCGCGGCCGGGTGCCCGCGTTGTACTCGGTCGCGCTGATGGACGACGTCTGCCCGCCGTCCACGGTGTTCGCCGCCTACAACCACTGGCAGGGTCCGAAGGAGATCACCGTGTGGCCCTGGAACAACCACGAGGGCGGGGGCGGCTATCAGTCGGAGGAGCAGCTCCGCTACCTGCACAAGCTCCTCGGCGACGGCTGAGCCGACGATAGGACCGGCGATCGGGCCGACGATCGGGCCGGCCACAGCACTGACGGCTCGGGCACGGCCGGGCGGCGAGCCCGCCGTGCCGGAGTCCCGATCGGCTCCGGCACGGCGGGGGCCGCCTCAGGCGTTCTGCTCGGTGACCAGGAAGGACACGCTTCCCTGGTCATCGGCTCCGGCGTCCAGGGACTTGTCCTCCAGCACGGTCGCAGCCACAGGATCGAGATAGACCCGCGCGCCCTCCGCCTCGACCACTGCGTCCGCCGGTTCGGGGGCGGTGGCCAGGGAAAGGGTGAGCGAACTCGCGCCCTCTCCCTGAGACGAGATGCGAATCCCGCTCTGGGAAGGCTCGGGCGCGGCCGCGGTCAGATCACGGATCGCCTGGGCTGCGTTGGCTGTCAGGGTGAGCACTACGGCTCCTCCTCACGGTCGACGTTCAGGAGTTGCCTGCCCTTCCCCCAACTCTCCGGCTCAACCCTTCTCGACCCTTTCTTTACCAAGAATTCCGCGGTGATCCCGTACGGATCCCGCCCCCATGGACAATGGGCCCCATGGACTTCGCGAAGCAGAGGGAAGCCATGGTGGCGCAGCTGCGCAAGCGCCAGGACGTCAGCGAGGCCGTGGCCGCCGCCATGCTCGCGGTCCCGCGCCACCTCTTCGTGCCGGACGTCGCGCCGGAGGACGCCTACCGCGACGAGCCCATCGTCACCAAGCTCGACGCGCAGGGCCGGCCGATCAGCTCGTCCTCGCAGCCGGCCATCATGGCGACCATGCTCGACCAGCTCGCCGTCGAGCCCGGCCACCGGGTGCTGGAGATCGGCGCGGGCACCGGCTACAACGCGGCGCTGCTGGCCCACCTCACCGGGCCCGAGGGGCGGGTGGTCAGCGTGGACATCGACGAGGACATCGTCACGCGGGCCCGGGCCCACCTGTCCGGCGCGGGCCTGCCGCAGGTCGAGGTGGTCTGCCGCGACGGCGCCTGCGGCCACCCGGAGCGGGCCCCGTACGACCGGCTGATCGCCACCGTCGGCGTTTGGGACCTGGCGCCCGCCTGGCTGGAGCAGCTGAGCGCCGACGGGCGGCTGGTGGTGCCGCTCGACCTGCGCGGCGTGCAGGTGTCGGCGGCCATGGAGCGGGCCGGCGATCACTGGGCCAGCAGGTCCGTGGCGCCGTGCGGGTTCATGCGGATGCGCGGGCCGTTCGCGGGCACCGAGGTCGTCACCGTGCTGCGCCAGGACCCCCACGTGGCGCTGGCGCTGCCCGAGCCGCGCGAGGTCGGCGACGTGCTCTCGGCGCTCGAAGCCGCGCCCACCGAGATCACCGTCAAGATGGAGGAGGCGGCGTCGCCGTTCGCGGTCGTCATGGGCCTGTCGTTGTGGCTGGCGCTGCACGAGCCGCGTTGGTGCGCCGTGACCGGCAAGCTGTCCGGCCGCGGCTACGGTGCCACCGCCGGCATCGTCGAGGGCGACAGCATCGCGCTGCTCTTCATGGAGGGCGCCCTGGTCGCGCGCGGCCACGGAGCGGGCGGGGCCAAGCTGGCGGCGGAACTGGCCGCGCACGTCAAGGCGTGGGACGAGGCGGGCCGGCCCGAGGCGGGCGGCCTGCGCATCGAGGCCCACCAGGGGCCGGTCTCCGGCAGGCCGCTCGTCATCGCCAAGCGCCACACCACGCTGGTGCTGGACTACGGCTGACGCTCCTGGGCGGGAGGGCTCAGACCGTCCACACGCCGTCGCGGACGAGGTCGCGCCCGGCCAGCTCGTTCGACTCCCGCCACGCCTGCAGCCGGTGCGGCGTGATGTGGAAGTAGTGGTAGGAGCCCGCCTCCTTGCGCGGATCGAAACCCGCCTTCTCCGCGAACGCGTCGGCTTCCTCCGCCGGGATCTCGGTCGCGGGCGTGGCCCGGGCCGTCCCCTCGATCAGCACCACGTCGCGCACCAGCCCCACGCTCACGCGCACCTTGCCGTTGGCCAGCAGGTTGCGCGCCGTCGGGCTGGTGCTGGCCGTGCTGATGAGCAGGGTGGCGCCGTCCCAGAGGAACGACAGCGGCACGAGATAGGGGGTGCCGTCCTCGCCGGCCGTGGCCACCCAGGCGTCCACGTCGTGCTCCAGCCGCTGGAGGGTGTCCAGCTTGCGCTGCTCGGGGGTGCGTGGGGTGGGCTGGGACATGTGGCTCGCTCTCCTGTCGTCGGGTCGTAGTCATTATCGGGGACGGCCCGCGTACGGGAAATCCGGCCGGCCGCCGCGCCCGGGCACCTGGAATGCCAGGACGCCACCCGCCCGACGGTTACTCTCTGTAGCGGAGACGTATCACCATGACATAGGAAAACTCATGCGCACTCGTCTGACCCTGTCGCTGGCCGTCGCGGCCCTGGCCACCCTTCCCGGTTGCGGCGGGGGCGCGGCGCCGAACACCGCCGCCGTGGTCGCGCGGACCGACACGCAGCCGTCCGAGCAGGACAAGACCTGGATGCGGGCCATCCACCAGGGCAACATGACCGAGGTCCAGGCCGGGCGCCTGGCGGAGGGCAAGGGCACCACGAAGCCGATCAAGGCCATCGGCAAGATGCTGGTCAAGGACCACACCAAGCTCGATACCAAGGTCACCCAGACGGCCACGCAGCTCGGCATCCAGCTGCCCACCTCCCCGAGCGCCGACCAGCGGGCCGAGCTCATCCGGCTGCAGAACGCGACCGGCCGCGACTTCGACCAGGACTTCCTGTCCGGCATGGTCAAGGCGCACACGGAGGCCCTGGCCGCCACCAGGACGGAGATCTCCAACGGCTCCTCGCAGGCCGTGGTGGCGCTGGCCAAGGCGGCGGCGCCGTCGCTGCAGGAGCACCTGACCGCCCTGCGCAAGGCTCAGGGCGACTGAAAAGGCATAACGTCATTTGCCGAAATAGAACGAAAACTGCCGCGCCTCTGTGTGGTGTTATGGCGATTTGGGGTATTTGTCCCATTTGAACCAGGACGAACACATCGGGGGGATCGTCGTGGCTATGCAAACAGAGATCCGTAACCTGCTCGACTGCCATGTGGTGGGGTCGGACGGACAGTCGATCGGCAAGGTGGGCCAGGTCTACCTCAACGATCGTACGGGCGAGCCGGAGTGGGTGACCGTACGCACGGGGTTCTTCGGGATGAAGCAGACCTTCGTGCCGCTGGCCAACGCCCGCCGCTCGGGTGAGGAGATCCGGGTCCCCTTCGACAAGGAGATGATCAAGGGGGCGCCCAACATCGACGTGGACGGTCGCCTGTCCCTGAACGAGGAGGCCGACCTCTACCGCTACTACGGCATGCAGCCGACGGACATCCCGCGCCAGCGCGGCAGCGAGACCCGTACGCGCGGGCCCGTCATCGGCGAGCGGGCCGGCCTGGCCGGTGAGACCGGCGCGGGCATCACCGGCGAAAGGCGCGGGGGCCTGGCCGGCGAGACGCGAGGGGGCATCACCGAGGACCGCGACATCGACATGACGCGGTCGGAGGAGCAGCTCCACATCGGCAAGGAAAGCAGGGAGACCGGCCGCGTACGCCTGCACAAGTACGTCGAGACGGAAAACGTCCACGAAAAGGTACCGCTCTCGCACGAGGAGGTCGTGATCGAGCGCGAGCCCATTCGGGACGGGGAGATGTCCGGCACGTACGAGATAGGCGAGGAAGAACGGCAGATGATCCTGCACGAGGAGCGTCCCGTCGTCGGCAAGGAGACCAAGCCGGTCGAGCGCGTCCACGTGCACAAGCAGGACGTCCAGCGCGAGGAGACCGTCGAGGGCCAGATCCGCAAGGAGCGGGTGGAGATCGACGAGGAAGGCGTGACCAGGGACGAGAACCGGACGTTCGGGCGCGGCGAGGAGCTCCCGCCGGAGCGGTGACGGCTCGCGCCGGAACGGAAAGTCGTCGCGCGGGGGTGCCGTCGGTGCGGGCCCCCGCGGACGTTCATCGAATCCCGGGCCGGACCAAATCCGATAACTGACAGAAAACTTTATTGTCCGGCCGCCAGGGTATTCACGAATAGAGCTCGACCTCGTTGAGCATGCCGCAAGTCCGGCCTATTTCCGGGTCGCAGTCCCTTGCGGGATCCACGACGATCTTCACGTGCCTGGCGGTGCGGCCGATCTCGTCGTAGCGCAGGGCGTGGTCGACCCTGTTCTTGATCGTGACGACCGGGTCGCCCCAGGAGCGCCCGTCCGCGGAGACGTACACGCGGGCCCCGGCCGGGTGGCCCGGGCGCAGGCTGAGGCCGATGCGGCTGATGACGCGCCGCCGGTCGAAGTGCAGCACGTAGCGACCCGGGCCCCGGCTCACGGCGCTCGACCAGTAGCCGGTGCTGCCGTCCAGGGCCCCGCCGGGGCGCGTCCTGGGCCGCTGCCGGCTCGACCACCGCATGGTGGTGGAGATCCGCAGGTCGCCGCGCCGCCGCAGCTCGGCGAGGTCGAGCCTGGTGCCCGCGGTGGCGACGGTGAACAGCAGCCGCTTGACCGCGTACCAGCCGCCGTGCTCGAACCTCCCGTGCGCCGGGCACGCCGTCTCGTCGAGCAGCCCGTCCGGCCGCACGCCGGGCAGCTTGCAGTTGTCGAACACCTGGATGATCCGGTGCGGCCCGACCGCGGCCAGGCCGGTGTAGCCGGACGAGCCGTGCGTGTCCCACACCCCGTCGCGGTTGTGGTACGTCACCCGCGGCTCCAGCCATTCCTCCCCGAGCCCGTCGGGGGAGACGGCCAGCCAGTTGTCCGGGCGCCCCGAGCTCAGCACGAGGACGCCGCCCGGGGTCAGCAGCAGCCGCGGCGCCACCCCGCGCACCACGCAGTCCTGGCCGGCGAAGCGCAGCTCGCGCACCGGCGACCAGGTGCGCCCGGCGTCGGTCGAGCGGCTCTGGTGCAGCGTCGAGTACGGCTCGCCGTCGCGGCGCAGCACCGCCAGCAGGCTGCCGTCCAGCGTCTCCTCCACGGCGGTCTCGTTGTAGGCCAACCCTGGCGGCGGCGCGGCGATCACCCCGCGCCGCTCGAAGGTGCGGCCGCCGTCGGCGCTGGCGTAAATCTCGGACTGGTAGGCCCCCGTGCCGGTGTACCGGGCGTACGCGGTGATCAGGATCGTGCCGTCGGCGAGCTGGATCGGGGCGCCGTGCGCGGCGCCGCCGGGCAGCAGGTCGCCCGGTGTGGTCAGGGTCGCCTCCGAGCGCAGCCAGCTCTCGCCGTCCTCCAGCGCCGACGAGGTGAGCACGCCCAGCTTGGCGGTGTGCGGCCCGGTTCTGGTCAGGTAGTACTCCGTGGCGAAGAAGCGGCCGTCGAGCAGCTCGACCGGGGACTCGCGCAGCGGCGTCGCGCCCGCCGGGCCGAAGGTGAGCCCGCCGTCCTCGGAGACCGCCGCGGAGTTGGTGAGGGTGACGACCTTGTCGACGTTCGTGGTGAAGGTGCTGATCACCTTCTGCTCCGGGGCGCCGCGGGGGCCCGTCACGTCGAGGGCCGACACGTTCGGGAACCCGGCGAAGTCGAGGCGCTCGGAGTCCGTCGGCTCGCGCGCGGCAGGCGGCGGATTGGGATGAATCCAGTCTAGTGAGGAAGCAGTATCGATCAGGTAAGGCCCGCTCCGCGCGGACTGCTGGGAGTGCTCCGGTAGCACGCAGTAATTGGCTCCGGCCTGCACCGGACCGGGGTGCGCGGGCAGTCCGGCGGCCATCGACAAGGCCGCGACCACGGCTCTGGTCACCGGCACGGGTTCGCTCCTCGGCTGTTGTTCGGGATTCAGCGCACCGTACGGACTCTAGATCATCGACGCTCCGTAACGCGGCATTCACCTGCGGGAAGTCGCGGGTTCACGTCGCGGGGCGCGGTGGCCGGGCGCGAATCATGCTGGTTCCGTTAAGTGGCAGTTGACAGGAATCCCCGGTCTTACGACGATCGGGACGGCACTATTAAGTGTCAATTTACGTAGGTCGAGAAGACCGCGGGTCGGGAGGTGGCCCATATGAGCATCGAGCCGAGGGCGAGAGTGGCCCCAGAACGCGTGCTGCCGGGCCCGGTGCCGATGGCGCCGGAGACCGCCGCGCAGCAGCGGGTCGTCCAGCGGATCTGCGCCAGGGTCGTGCCCGGCATGGAGGTCGGCGTCGCCGAGCTGCCCCCCGGCGGCCTGCAGGTGTGGATCGACACCCCGGCGCCGCCGGCCGAGCATGAGTCGTGGGTCCTCTACCACCGCATGGCCCGCGAGGTGGCGCTGGTGGGCTGGCACTGCGAGGCGGACGCCGACCGTCTGCTGGTGCTCGGCTGGAGCGCCGCGTGCCTGCACAACCGCGTACGCCTGCTCCAGAGCGGGCTGCGCAGGCTCACCGACTTCGGGCCGACGGCGCAGCGGGCCGTGCAGCTCGACGGCCGCGACCCGGACGGCCGGCCCGCCGCGGAGCTCGTGGCGGACGTGTGCGCCTCGATCGAGCGGCGGCTGCGCTGGCCCGAGCGGCTGGCCGAGCTCCACGGGTTCGAGCGCGGCTCGGGCCTGCCGCATCTGCAACTGCTCCTCGCCCAGGTCACCGGCCTGGAGGCGAAGGTCGCGGGCGCCTGCGAAGAGCACCTCGTCATGGCACGGGTGCTGGCGCGGGCCGTCTGCGAGCACTACGCCCTGCACGCGGACCTCATCCGCGCGCAGCGTGAGGTGCTGGCGGAATCGCGCCGATGGGTGCACGCCAGCTCCATGATCCGCGGCTCGGCCACCGCACGGCCGAGCTCCACCGGCGGCGGCCGTCCCCACATGGGGCTGGCCGAGCGCCGCATCGCCGCGAGCGTCATCAACCACGGCGTGCCGCGGGCGACCCCCGCGGCCGTCACTCCCCGGGTCGGACACGCCGACCTCGAGGAGGGCGCGCGCTGACCTCGAGCCGCTCAACGGCGAGCGGTCGCCCGGAAAACCCCATCCGAATCCGGTAGGAGAGCTCCCGTCATGCGAACCCCCCCGCACCTGCCCGCCCGCACCAGGCACGAGCGCGCCGATCACGTCCGGCGCCACCCGTACGGCCCGCACGACGTACCGGCCCAGGCCGCGCCGCGCGGCACGCTCGACTTCCCCGACGCCGCCCAGCCCGCCCCCGCCGACCTTCACGCCGACGTCCACGGTGATGTCCACGCTGATGTCCACGGAGACGTCCACGGAGACGTCTTCGTCGAGCAGCGGCTGCTCGGCATCAGGGAGATGTCCAACCAGGCCATCGGCTCCATCGACGACCTGCTCCAGCACACCCCCTGACGTGTGCCCCCCAACGGCGCCCGGCCCCGGGAGCCGGAAAAGCGAATCTCACCCCTTGAGGAGAGCCATGCAGGACCTATCGCGACCGGAGCTGAGGTCGCGTGACGTCGGGGGCCACCAGCCGCGATCCGTGGCGGGCGTCGAAACGCCGCGCACCCTCGACGAGGTACGCGCACTCGTCCGGCAGTCCATGACCGACAAGCGCCGCCTCTACCCGATCAGCACCGGCAGGAACTGGGGCATGGGCTCGGCCATGCCGGTCACCGACGACAACCTGGTCGTCGACCTCGGCGGCATGAACCGGGTGCGCAGCCTCGACCTGGAGGCCGGCTTCGCGGTCATCGAGCCGGGAGTCACCCAGCGGCAGCTCGCCGCCGTGCTGCGCGACACCCCGTGGATGCTCAACGTCACCGCCTCGTGCGCCGACACCTCCGTGGTCGGCAACGCGCTCGACCGCGGCGACGGCTGCATCCGCTCCCGCGTCCACGACGTGGCCGGGATCGAGGCCGTGCTGGCCGACGGCAGCGTGGTCACCACCGGCGGGCTCGACCCGGCGGGCCGCTACCACGGCCGGGTGGCCGGACCCGACCTGACGCAGGCGTTCGTCCAGCACAACCTGGGCATCGTCACCGCCATGGCCGTGTCGCTGGTGCCGCGCCCGCAGACCATCGGGCTCGTGCACGGCCGGATCCCGCGCGACCAGGTCGGCGTGGCGGTCGGCGCGGTCTCCGGCTTCCTGCGCCGCGGGAACCCGGCCGACGGGCTGATGCGGGTGCGCGAGCTGTCGCTGGTTCCCAGCCACGGCGACTGGGCCCTGCCCGCCGGCGTCGACCCGAGCCTGTTCACCATCATGGGGCCGCTCATGGGCAGCGACGCCACCGTGGAGCTGGCCGAGGAGCTGCTGCGCAAGGCGCTCATCGAGGTCGAGGGCGCCGAGGCGCTGCGCGTGCTGGACACGGCCGAGGTGGGCCCGGACGACCCGCTCTACGCCAGGGCGCTCATGTCGCAGGGCATCCCCACCTGCCTGGGCGTGCACAACGCGCTCGGCGTGACCTCGTGCGACCAGATCGACGAGGGCCCTATGGGCTTCCTGGCCCTGCTGCCGCTGCTGCCGATGCACGCCCGCCGGACCGAGCACCTCCTGGCCGCGCTCCAGACCGCCGTGGACGCGCACACCACCGCCCTCATGGTCGAGTGGAACCTCGTCAGCAGGCACATGGCCAACGGCGTCATCCAGATCTTCTTCGAGCGCGGCGCGCCCGACGCGGCCTACCGCGCGCACCAGCTCCGCAACGACGGCAACTGCCTGCTGCGCGGGCACGGCTGCGCCATCTACCGCTCCGACATCGACCACGCCGCCGCCGACGTCTGGTCCGAGACCAGCACCGCCGGCCTGGGCATGCTGCACCGGCTCAAGACCGCGCTCGACCCGGACGGGCTGCTCTCGCCCGGCCGGTACGGCGCCTGAACCACGCTGAACCACCGGGCTTGAACCACCGGGCCTGAACCACACGGGCCTGAACCACCGGGCCTGAACCACACGGGCCTGAACCACCGGGCCAGAACCACCGGGCCAGAACCGACGTCCGGCTCCGCCGTCAGCACAGCCGGAGTGTGCTTCCGGCGGAGACCGACCGACGCTTCCATAGGAGGAACCACGTGCGTTCGTCACCAGCCGCTGTCCGGGGGACGGGCACGACCGGCGCGGACCGGCGTCACGGAGTGATGCTGCGCCTGGTCGGTGCGGGTGTCATGTTGACGGTGATGGCCGACACCACGGCCACCACCCTGGCAGTGGGAGTGCTGCGGTACACGCCCGCCGGCGCCGGCATGCCGCTGGGCGACCTGGTCTGGCTGACCAGCGCGGCCTTCATCCCCATCGCGGCGCTGCTGGCCACCGCGGGCCGCTGGGCCGACCTGTTCGGCCGCCGCCGGGTGCTGGCGGTCGGGCTCGTGGTGTTCATGGTGGGCGGGATCGCCACCGTGACCGTGGAGTCCTGGTCATTCGTGCTGGCCGCGCGGGCCGTCCAGGGCGCGGGCGCCGCGGCGATGATCCCGGCCAGCCTCGGGCTGCTGCTCGGGGAACTGCCGGAATCCCAGCGGCGCGGCGCGATCGCACTGTGGAGCTCCGCCTCCGGCCTCGGCTGCCTGCTCATGCAGGCAGGCGGCGGCTGGCTGGCCGCCACCGTCGGCTGGCGGGCGCTGTTCGTGCCCGACGTGGTCATGGGCGTCCTGCTGCTGATCGCCTGCGCCGCGCTCCCCTCGGGCCGGCGCGGCAACGCCAAGGGCGTGCCGGACGTGCTCGGCGCCTGGCTGCTGGCGGCCGGCATCGCCGTGATCGTGCTGGCCATCTCCAAGGCCATGGCCTGGGGGATGGACGTGGTGTGGCTGGCGCTGGCGGCGCTGGCCCTGCTGGGCGGCGCGCTCGCGCAGGCCAGGCACCACCGCCTGCCCGCGATCGACCTGGCCCTGTGGCGGCGCCCCCGGTTCGTCTGGGGCTGGCTGGCCACCTGGGGGTTCGGCGCGCTGTCCTACGGCCTGCTGACCGTGCAGCCGCTGTACCTGCTCCACCTCGGCTACCCCATGCTCGAAGTGGCCATGTGGCTGACCCCCACGTCGGTGGCCGTCGTCGTCACGAGCTTCCTGGCCGGCAAGATCGTCAAGCGGGTCGGCGCGTACGGCCTGATCTACGCCGGCTCCCTGCTCTGCGGCGGCGCGTGCGTGCTCGTGCTCATGCAGGCCGGACCCACCGTATGGGGCCTGATCGCGAGCGTCGTGGTCGGTGTCGGGGTCGGCGCGCTCGCGCCCGGCACCTCCGTCGCCACCACCCTGGCCGCCCGCCCCCACCAGTACGCCTCCGCCGTCGGCGCGGCCACCATGGCGCGCATGGTCGGCGGTGCCGTCGGCGTCGCCGTCGTGTCGGTCGTGATCGACCACCCGTTCATGACCGGGCCCTTCGCGGGCCTGGCCGGAGCGCTCGCGATGTGCGTGGCCATCTCGGTGCTCATCGGAGCGCTGGCCCTGACCAAGATCACGCGGCTGCGGCCGGACCCGGGCGACGTCATGGTCAAGGTCCCGCGCCGGCTGCTGCTCGAGCTGCGCATGACCCTCGCCACCGTGGCGGCCGAGGCCGACGCGCTGCTGCCAGTCGAGACCCGCACACCCCCCACGGACCACATCCCGCGGCCGCGGGCGGCCGAACCCGGCCCGCTCGCCGGGACCCGCGGGCACACGAACTAGTTCAACCTCTAGAAGGGCTCTCGTCATGGCAACCACATCGTGCGACGTAGCCATCGTCGGCGCCGGGCTCGGCGGCTGCTTCCTGGCCTTGCTGCTCGGCCGCCGCGGCCAGCACGTCGTCGTCATCGAGCAGGGACCCTCGGTCCCGAGCGCGGGCGCCGACTTCCTCAAGCCTCCCGGGCTGCGGGTGCTGGCCAGGCACGGACTGGCTGACCTCGTCGGACGCCGTGGCCTCAGGCGCGACATCATCCGCTATTACCACGATGGCGACCCCATCCAGGAATGCCACTACCCGGAGGGCGGCTTCCTCATCCGTCCCTACCGGGAGCTGGTCGAGCTGATCTACACCTCCTGCGCGATGGAGGGGGTCGACTTCTGGTTCGACGCCAGCATCGACGACATCGCGATGGGCGACGGCCGCGTGGAGGAGCTGACACTGGCCGACGGGCGGCGGCTGCGGGCCGGCGTCGTGATCGGCGCCGACGGCACCAAGTCCGCGGTGCGGCAGGCGCTCGGCATCGAGCAGCGCACGATGCCGTACGAGCGGCTGCTCATGCGGGTGGCCACCGTGCCGCTCAGCGCCAGCGTCGCCCAGCTCAACCGGCTGTACTTCAGCTCCGAGGGCTGGCTGGCCTACCTGTACCCGATCAACAGGGACGAGGCCAGGGTGTTCGTCGGCCTGCCCCCGGAGGACGACAAGGAGATCTTCCAGGACGGCATCCCGGCACTGCTGGACGAGCTGAAGAAGTTCGTCACCGAGAGCTCCGACGCCTTCAACGCCCTGCAACCCGCCACCTGGCAGCGGATCAAGGTCTCCTCGCTGCGGGTGGACGCCTACCACAAGGGCAACGCCGCCCTCCTCGGCTCGGCCGCCTTCGCCTGCCACCCGATGACCGGCATGGGCATGAGCTACACGCTGCACGACGCCGAGATCCTGGCCGACGTCATCTGCGCCGCCGCGGGCGACGCAGAGCTGCTCGACCGTCTCCTGTACGCTCGCTACGAGCCCCGCAGGCACGCCCACCGGCAGCTCATCGACTACGGTGACGCCCTGGCCGCGACCTTCCGCGACCGGGCGGCCTACCTCTCTGCCTTCCGCCCCGACCTGCACATCCACGGCCGGACCGCCGCCCCCGAGGTGATGCCGGCCCTGCAGCTCGCCTAGCCGGCGCCCCCGCCGCCCGCCATTCCCCACCAGGTGAGGTCGTCCAGTGCCACGCTGAGTGCGATGGCGGCCCGATCCCCCGGCGGCGGGGGCGTCCCTTGGTAGGGCGGGCACTACCAAGAGGACGGGTGACAGCGGGGGTCCGCGCGACCCCCATCTCCCGCGATGCTGATGAATGATCACAAACTCATCGGCATCGGAGACGAATGTGACTGTCGCAGAGACCGCCCCCCAAACCCGGCGAGGGAGCGACTTCGCGAAGCTGTCGCGGCGCATCGCCGAGGAAGGGCTGCTCGACAAGCGGCCCGGCTACTACGCGGTCCGGATCGGGCTGGTGGCCGCCCTGTTCGCGGGGACCTGGGCGGTGTTCGCCGCGGTCGGCGACTCCTGGTGGCAGATCCCGATCGCCGTGCTGATGGCGGTGGCGTTCGCGCAGGTCACACTGCTGGCCCACGACCTGGCGCACGGCCAGATCTCCCGGTCGCGGCGCACCAGCAGGATCGCCGGGCTGATCGCGGGCAACCTGGCCGTCGGGCTCAGCTACGGCTGGTGGATGGACAAGCACACCCGCCACCACGCCAATCCCAACCACGAGGACCACGACCCCGACGTCTCTCCCGACGTCCTCCTCTGGTCGGAGAAGCAGGCCGAGGCCGCGCGGGGGCTGCCCCGGTTCATCGGCCGCCGGCAGGCGTACCTGTTCTTCCCCCTGCTCACGCTCGAAGGCCTGAACCTGAAGGTGTCGAGCTTCCGCGCGCTGCGCAAGGAGTCGCTCAAGAGCCGGCGGACCGAGGGGCTGCTGCTGGTGGCGCACGTGCTGGCGTACCTGGGGGCGGTGTTCCTGGTGCTGCCGCTGCCCAAGGCGCTGCTCTTCCTGGTCGTGCACCAGGCGTGCTATGGCGTCTACCTCGGCTGCACCTTCGCGCCCAACCACAAGGGCATGCCGGTGCTCACCGCCGAGGACGAGCTGGACTTCCTCCGCCGCCAGGTCCTGACCTCCCGGAACGTACGGGGCGGGCGCCTGGTCAACACCGCTCTCGGCGGCCTGAACTTCCAGATCGAGCACCACCTGTTCCCCAGCATGCCCACCGCGAACCTGCGGCGGGCGCAGCCCATCGTGCGCGACTACTGCGCCTCGCTCGGGATCGACTACGTCGAATGCGGCCTGCTGGAGTCATGGGGACAGGCGCTGCGGCACCTGCACGAGGTGGGGCGGCCGCTGCGCGAGGTCAGGAAGTGACGATCAGCTCCAGGCCGTTGAACTCCTCCCTGACCTGATGGCCCGCGTCGACCAGTACCGTACGCAGCGCGAGCTGGACCGCGGCGCGGATGGTCCCGTACTTGACGAGTTGGTCGGCGGAGGTGCCCCACGTGACGACCACTCCGCGCGTGGGGTCGTGCCAGACTCCGAGCCCGCCGTCGGCGGACATCAGCGACGGCTCGACGGTGAAACCCGCGTCCGTTAGCTCCCGGCGGACCAGCCTCTCCAGGTCCTCGCCGGCGCTGGTGGCGACGTCCATCGGAGTCCACTGCCCACACGCGAGCGTTCCGAACCTCCGGGATCCCGCGAACCGTGTGGAAGGATGTCGAATGTGCCCTTCACGTCGCCCACCGCGCGTCCCGCGGCGCTCACCGTAGCGCCGTCCGGGCCGCCCGCCGGGTCGCCCGCCACGGCGGGTGGGTCGGTGGCGGCGTCCGCGGTGCTGCGACTGTCGCGGGCCGTCGTGTTCGCGACGGTCTGCGGCGCGGTGTCGGCGGGCGGGCACGCGCTGGCCGGCGGGGCGACCGTCCCGTTCGGCGTCTACCTGGCCGGGGTGCTGGCCGCCCTCGGCCTGGCCTACGCGATCGACGGCCGCGAGCGCGGCCCCGCGGCCGTGCCGGCGGCCACCGTGAGCACCCAGATGGTGCTGCACCAGCTCTTCGACCGGCTCGCCCCCGCCATCGGCCCCGACCACGCGCACGCCCACCCGTCCTCGGGCATGGTGCTGGTCCACCTCACGGTGGCGGCCCTGACGGCGTGGTGGCTGCACCGCGGCGAGCGCGCGCTGTGGCTCATGATCCGCCTGTACGGCGCACCGCGCCCGGTCATCCGGCTGCTCGTCACCGCCCCGGCCAGGGCGGACGCCGGGCCGGAACCGCCGAGGCGGCTGCCGGTGCGGCCCGGCGCGGCCGCGTGCGCGGGCAGGACCGTCCCCGGAACGATCAGCAGGCGAGGGCCGCCCGCCGCGGCGGCGCGTCACTGACGCAGCCTGTCCCTTTCGCCCTTGCCTGTGTCCGGACGCCGGCGCCACGGGCCCGGTCGTCCGGAAGATCATTCTGGAGACCCATCATGGCATTCACGCCGCGGCACTTCCGCAGGGTGGCACTCGCCTGCGCCCTTTTCCTGGCTTCTTTCGTGACTTTTCTAGCCTCACCCGCCTTCGCCCACGACGCGCTCAAACGCAGCTCTCCCGCGAAGAACGCCCAGGTGTCCTCGGTCGAGGAGATCGAGCTCGAATACACCGCGAGCGTCAAGTTCCCGTTCGTCGCGCTGCACGACGCGGCCGGCAAGGAGGTCGCCCTGGGCAAGCCGCGGCTCGACGGGCCCAAGGTCCTCGCCGACCTCCCGCAGCCGCTCGCGCCCGGCACGTATGTGCTCGCGTGGCGTGTCGTTTCGTCCGATGGGCATCCCATTGAGGGCGAAATCCCTTTCAGCGTGAAAGGATCATCTTCGTCATCGGCTTCGCCTTCGGCCACCGATGAGGGGTCCGCGGCGGGCGCACCGTCCGCCGCGGCGAGTCCCGCCACGGGTTCAGCGACGGATCCAGCGGCGGGTCCAGCGGCGGCGGCCGGCCCCTCGGAAGCGGCCGGCGAGGGGCCCGCGGCATCGGGCGGCGTCCCTGGCTGGATCTGGGGCGGGCTGGCGGTGCTAGTCGTGCTGGGTGCGTTCGTCCTGTTCAGGACCTCGCGCAGCGGCCCTGATCGGGAGGAAGTGGATGCGGGTTGAGCAGGCCAGACAGGTCGCGCGGCAGTGGGTGCTCGAGGAGGGCGCCGGGCTGCCCGGCTTCGGCGGGGCGTTCCTGACCGGGTCGGCGTTGTGGGCCGACGCGGGTGCCGAGCTGGCCCCCACCTCGGACGTGGACGTCATGGTGGTCTCGGACCCGGCCGCTCGCATCGGTCATATAGGGAAATTTCGCTACAAAGAGGTGTTGCTGGAGGTCTCCTCCATCACCGGGCTCGGCTCCACCCACGAGGTGCTCAGCGACTACCACCTGGCCGGCAGCTTCCACCTGCCGTGCGTGCTGGCCGACCCGTCGGGGCGGCTGACGGAGCTCCAGCGCGTGGTGGCCCGCGACTTCGCCGAGCGGCCCTGGATCCTGGCGCGGTGCACCAACGCCATGGACCGGGTCCGGGGCTGGATCAACGGCATGGACGAGTCCGCGCCGCTGGTGGACCAGGTCAACTCGTGGTTGTTCGGCACCGGGGCGACCGCGCACGTCCTGCTGGTGGCCGGGCTGCGTAACCCCACGATCCGCCGCCGGTACGCGGCCGTCCGCGAGCTGCTCGCCGAGTACGGGCGGCTGGAGTTCCACGAGAGTCTGCTCGAGCTGCTCGGCTGCGCCGATCTCGACGCCGCGCGGGTGCGGTGGCACCTGGCGGCGCTGGAGAGGGCGTTCGACGCCGCCGCCTCGGTGCGGGCGCCCTCGTACCGGTTCGATTCCGACATCAGCGCCGTGGCGCGGCCGGCCGCCATCGACGGGACCCGCGAGCTCATCGAGCGGGGGCTGCACCGGGAGGCCGTCTTCTGGGTGGTGGCCACGTACGCGCGGTGCGTGGCCAAGCGGGCCGCGGCCGGCGACCACGTGGCCGACCACCTGGCCGACCATGCGGCCGACCACCTGGCTGACCATGTGGACGACCACGTGGACGACCACGTGGACGACTACGCGGCCGACTACACGGACGGTCTCCGCGAGCTGCTGGCGGACCTGGGGGCGGAGACGTTCGCCGACCGGCGGCGCCGCGGGGACCGGGTCCTGGCGGCGCTGCCGGGCCTGTGGCAGACGGCCATGGGGCTGTGCTGATCGGGGGTCAGCGGCCGTCGAGGCGGGGCAGGGCGTCGCCGTAGATGTCCGGGCTGCGGTCCACCTGGCCGATGAAGTCGCCGGGGAAGCCCAGCTCGAACTCCACCGCCGACTCCAGCCGCCGCATCGCCTCCTCGGGCAGCCTCACGTCCGAGGCCCCCAGGTTGTCCTTGAGCTGCTCGGCGCTGCTCGTCCCGAGGATCGGGTGCACGCCGCGCCGCAGTGCCCAGGCGATCGCGACCTGCGAGGGGGTGGCGCCCAGCTCGCCGGCCACCTTGATCACGGCCCGCTCCGCGGCCCGCTCACGCTCGCCGAGCGAATCGGGTGACACGCGCGAGGCGGCCGCGTCCGGCGCGGCGTACCGGCCGGACAGCACGCCGCGGGCCAGCACCCCCCACGCCGCCACGCTCATCCCGTACGCCTGGGCCATCGGCAGCAGCTCCCGCTCGATGTCCCGCTGCAGCAGGCTGTACGGCACCTGCAGTCCCGCGAACGGCGTCCACCCGCGCCACTCGGCCAGCGTGTTGGCCCGGCTGACCACCCACGCCGGCGCGTCGGAGATGCCCACGTAGAGCACCTTCCCCGAGCGCACCACGTCGTCCAGCGCCCGCATCGTCTCCTCGACCGGCGTGTTGCGGTCCCAGACGTGCACCCAGAACAGGTCGACGTAGTCGGTGCGCAGCCGCCGCAGGCTCTGCTCCAGCGACAGGACGAGGTTCTTGCGGTGGTTGCCGGCCGCGTTCAGGTCGGTGCGGTCGCGGGTGCCGGTGTATTTCGTGGCCAGGACGAACCGGTCGCGGCGGCCCTGGAGGACCTCGCCGACGACGCTCTCGCTCTCGCCGTACATGGAGGCGGTGTCCACGACATTGCCCCCGGCCTCGGCGTACAGGTCGAAGATGCGCCGCACCTCCGGCGACGCCTCGCCGTAGGTCATCGCGCCGAGGAACAGCTCGGAGACCCTCAGCCCGGTACGGCCCAGCAGACGGTAACGCATCACGACACCTCTCAAGCCTGGTAGGGAGTGGCGAGCCGGGCCTCCCGCAGGGCCCTGCCCCACCAGCCGAGCTGGTCCAGCAGCGCCTTGGCCGCCCCCTCCGGCCCTTCATGATCCACCAGGCGGCCGTCGGCGTCGAACCGGGTCCAGTGCTGGTCGAAGCTGATCCAGTTGCGGATCGTCACCGCGTGCATCTCGGCGAACACCTGCCGCAGGTGCTCCGCCGCGCGCAGCCCGCCGCCGAAGCCGCCGTACGAGATGAGCGCGACCGGCTTGGCCTGCCACTGCGTGGAGTGCCAGTCGATGGCGTGCTTGAGCGAGGCGGGGAAGCTGTGGTTGTACTCGGGGGTCACGACCGCGAACGCGTCCGCCTCCGCCAGCCGCCCGGCCAGGCGCCGCAGGTCCGCGGGCCGCCCGTGCACGTCGGCCAGCTCCTCCGCCGTGGCCGGCAGCACCGCGGGCAACGGCGTGTCCGCCAGGTCCACGACGTCCGGGTCGAACAGCCCGTGCGTGGCCGCCTGCTCCGCGAACCACCGGGTGACCGTGGGGCCGAAGCGGCCCTCGCGGACGCTGCCCGTGATGACCGCCAATCTCATGTTCGTCATGGGCACCAACCTGCCCCGCCGCCGGGCGCGGAGGAAGGCCGCGCTCAGACTGGCCCCGGAGGGCCACGATAAGCCGGGGGCGCCGGTTCTAGACTCGGCACGTGAGCGACAACGAGCTGGGCGCCTTCCTGCGGGCCCGCCGCGAGGCGATCAAGCCCGCCGACGTCGGCCTGCCCGACGGCACCCGGCGGCGCACGCCCGGGCTGCGCAGGTCCGAGCTGGCCACGGTGGCCGGGGTGAGCGTCGAATACCTGACCAGGCTGGAGCAGGGCCGCGACCGCAACCCGTCCGTCCAGGTGCTCGTGACGCTCGCCGACGCCCTGCGCATGACCCCGGAAGAGCGCATCCACCTGCGCCACCTGGCCAAGGTGAGCAGCGGCGGCATCGCCCTGTGCCCGGCCGCCGGGCAGGCGCCCGACCGCACCGTGCGCCCCACCGTGCGGGCGCTGCTCGACCGGCTGGAGCCCGCGCCCGCCGTGCTGCTCAACCGGCTGGGGGAGGTGCTCGACCGCACCACGGGGTTCGACCGGCTCTTCGGCCCCGTCGGCCTGCTGGAGGGCGAGGCGCCCAACCTGATCAGGTACACGTTCGCGGACGTGCGGGCCAGGATCGCCTACCCCGAGTGGGACCGGGTGGCCGACGAGCAGGCCGCCGCGCTGAAGTACGAGGCCGGCACCGACGACCCGTACGCGGCGGAGCTGATCGCCGACCTGTCGTTCGCGGCGGGCGAGGCCTTCACCGGGCGCCTGGCCGGGCCGTCCCAGCCGGCGCGGACGGCTCCCGTGCAGCGCATGGCGCACCCGGAGGCCGGCGAGCTCCGGCTTGCCAGGGAGCCGCTCGACCTGACCGGCGGCGAGCAGCGGATCGTCGTCTACCTGCCCGCCGACCCTGCCACCGCGGCCGCGCTCGACCGCCTGACCGGCCGCCGCCCCGGCGCGCTGCGGGCGGTGAACGCCTGACCGTCCGCCCGAGGCGGCTCAGGCGCGGCGCAGGGAGCGGGTCAGGCCGGCGGCGATCGTCGTGGCCAGCACCCAGCCCGCCACGATCAGCCCGTACGCCAGCCACTGCGTCCCGCCGCCCGGGTTGAACGCCTTCTCCTGCCCGAAGTCGATGATCGGCAGCAGCAGGTCCAAGGTGTAGACCAGCGAGCTGAACTCCGGCGCCTCCCCGCGCTTCAGCGGCGGCGGCTCGGCCAGCGCGAACACGACCGTGCCCAGGACCAGCAGCGCCGCCAGCCAGCCGGCCGCGCGCAGCGGGCGGAAGCCGTAGCCGACGGTGACGTCCTGGAGGTGCCCCCAGAGCGCGGCGTACCAGGGGAGGGTGGCGCGGCGCTGCCGCTGGCCGGCCAGCAGCGTGTCGCGGGCGTCGGCGTCGCTGCCCAGCCGCCGGTACATCGCGGCGAGCTGCTCGTAGGCGTGCGGCAGGTAGCCGTCGGGGTCGCGGCGCAGCCAGTCCAGCCGCTCGGCGGCCGGCAGCATGGGCTCCAGCACCTCGTACGACAGCCCGTCCATGCGCAGCGCGTCCGGCCACACGCCGGGGGTGTCGCGCAGCAACCCGATGCGCGCGTGCCGCAGCTCGACCGTGCCCCGGATCGGCTCGGCGGTGCGCAGGGCCAGCTCCCGCGCCTCCATCCGCCCGCATTTGAGCGCCGCGCCGCCGGGCGCCTCCAGCGTGGCGTCGTGGAGGCACAGGCGGCTGCCGATCCGGGCGCTGGTCAGCCGGATGCGGCCCTGGGCGGAGAAGCCGTCGCAGAGGTTGAGCACCTTGCCGACCGTGATGCCGTTGGCCGACAGCGCCGCGCCGCCGGGGTTGACCAGCCGGGCGCCCTCGAAGTGGGCGGGGCCGGTGACGGACGCGTTCAGCAGGCTGATCTCGCCCTCGGCCGACAGCCCCTCGCGGGCCAGCAGCGCGCCGTTGACCACGATGTTGTCGCCGGCCAGCACCAGGCCGCCCGGGTTTCGCAGGCGCGCGCCGTCGAGGCTGAGCGTGCGGCCGATGGCGGCGCCCTCCAGCCAGATGATGCCCTCGGTCTCGACCAGCGACATGAACAGGCCGCTCTCGGCGTTCAGGCCGCCGCCGCGCACCGCGAGGCCGCCGGGGTTGCGCAGGCGCGAGCCGCGCAGCGTGAGCGGCCCGGCCACGCGGGCGAACCGCAGGCTGACCTCGCCCTCGGCCTCCACGTCCCGCGCGAACAGCCCCACCTGGACGACCATGTTGCCGCCCCCGAACGCCACCCCTCCCGGGGCCCGCAGGCGGGCGCCGTCGATGTTGACGGCCGCGCCCACCCGGGCCGCGGTCAGGATGATCTCGCCGTCACAGGTGAACCCGTCCTGGGCGCGCAGGTTGCTGCCGACGTCGAGGTGCTCGCCGTTGATGGCGGTGCCGCCCGGGTTGTCCAGGCGGGCGCGGTTCAGCGTGAGGTTGCCGTTGATCCGGGCGCTGGGCAGGCGCAGCTCGCCGGTGACGTGGCAGCCCGTCAGCCGCAGGTTGCCCTCGACCTGGATGTTCGAGGCGATCAGGCCCGGCAGCCGGGAGCCGGCGAAGCTGAGGAAGCGGGTGCGGGCCTGGTATAAGTCGGGCCGCTCGTCGAAGGCGCAGCCCTCGAACGTGATCGGGAAGTCGATCTCGCCGAACGCCAGGTGGAGCAGGCCGGTGATCCGCGCCCCGGCCAGGCGCAGGCCCGGCTTGTCCCCAGGGTCGGCGTATTCGCCGAGCAGCAGCTCCGCCAGCACCTCCGCGCGGATGGTGCGGCCGGGATCCCAGGCGGCGGCGTAGGCGGGGGAGTCGTGGACGGGGTCGCCCGAGCGCAGGTCGATTTCCTGGCCCCGGCGGAGCGCCGCGGACACGGCCTGCTCGGCCGGCGTGAGTTCTCGCACACGGACATCCTGGCGTGGGACGGGCCGGTCTCGCACCCGGGCACTTTCCGCGTGTGACGGGCTATTCGCGTACGTCGAACCCGAGCGCCGCCGCCACGACCGTGGCCTGGAACGGGTCGATCACCGCGTCCTTCAGCGAGACCTCGTGCGGGTCGAACGTGCTCAGATCGCTGCCCCGCAGGTCGCACTTCGTGAGGTCGGCCCCGCGCAGCCACGCCCCCGACAGGTCGGCGCGGCGCACCTCCGCCCCCTCCAGCCGGGCCCCGGTCAGGTCGGCCTCGCGCAGCCGGGTGCCGTGGAAGGCGCTGCCGCGCAGGTCGGCGCCGGGCAGCCCGACATAGGACCAGTCGCCGCCCTCCACTTTCAGCAGCCCGTAGGTGCAGCCGTCGAACATGCTGCCCGTCAGCTTGCAGCCCCTGAACGTGGCGTCGAAGAACGAGCAGCGCGAGAACGTGCAGTTGAGGAAGCGGGCGTCCTCGTGCACCGACACGTTGAACCGCACGTTCCTGAACTGGCACTCCTCGAACGAGGAGCCGTGATCGACCAGCTCGGTCATGTCCACGTCCTGGAACAGCACCCGCTGGTAGCTCTCGCCGGAGAGCTCGAGGCTGTCCCAGTCGGCGGACCTGATCGTCTTCTCCGTCGGGGGCGGCGGGACACCGTGCTTGCGCTCTGCCATGCGAACAAACTAGCGGACGCGGCTCCCGGCTAGGCCCGTTTGGCGATGGCGGTGATGAGCGGCTGCACCAGCTTGGCCGCCAGGGGGCCGAAGGCGGCCAGGATGAGCACGTACGCCGCCGCCAGGGCGCCCAGGTCGGGATGCACGCCCGCGCCCACCGCCAGCCCGGCGATGACGATGTTGAACTCGCCGCGCGGGATGAGCGCGATGCCCGCCCGCGCCTGGCCGGCCTTGGCGATGCCGGCCCGCCGGGCCGCGTACGCGCCGGTCAGGAGCTTGGTGACCATGCTGACCAGGGCCAGCAGGGTGGCCAGCCCGGCCACCGGCAGGATCTTGCCGGGGTCGGTCTGGAAGCCGAAGAAGACGAAGAACACCGCCGCGAACAGGTCCCGCAGCGGCGCCAGCAGCGCCTGCGCGTCCTCGGCCAGCTCGCCCGACAGCGCGATGCCGACCAGGAACGCGCCGACCGCCGCCGACACGTTCAGCTGCTGGGCCAGCCCCGCCACCAGCAGGGCCAGCCCGACGACCTTCAGCAGCAGCACCTCGGAGTTCGGGCTGGACACGAACGCCTCGATGAAGCGCCCGAACCGCAGCGCCACGACCAGCACCACGGTCACGGTCAGCAGCGCGATGCCCACCGCGATGGCCCCGCTCAGCAGGCTCAGCCCCGCCAGCATGGTGGTCAGGACCGGCAGGTAGATCGCCATCGTCAGGTCCTCGAACACCAGCAGCGACAGCACCGTCGGCGTCTCCCGGTTGCCGATCCACCCCAGGTCGGACAGCACCTTGGCGGTGATCCCCGAGGAGGTGGCGTAGGTGACGCCGGCCATGGCCACGGCCGCCACCGGGCCCCAGCCCAGCAGTAACGCGCAGATGGCGCCGGGCGCGGCGTTGAGCACCAGGTCCACGACGCCCGCGCGGGCGTTGCCCTTCAGGCTCGTGACCAGCTCGTCGGCGTTGTACTCCAGGCCGAGCGTGAGCAGCAGCAGGATGACGCCCAGCTCGGCGCCGGTCGAGATGAACTCCGTGCTCGTGGCCAGCGGCAGCACGCCACCGGTCCCGAACGCCAGGCCGGCGATCAGGTAGAGCGGGATGGGGGAGATGCCGACCCGCAACGCCAGCGCGCCCAGCAGTCCCAGGCCAAGGAGAACAGCACCGAACTCGAGAAAAAGGACAGCGGTATGGTGCACCCGCGGCCCTACCCGCTCACCAGGATGCCGGCCACCTCTGCCGTGCTGTCCTCGCTGCCCACGACGACCACGACGTCCTCGGCGCCGAAGACGAACTCGGGCCCGGGGCTGGCGAACACCTGCCCGGCGCGCACGACGGCGACGATGGAGGCGCTCGTACGGGTCCGCACGCGGGCGTCCCCCATGGGGCGGCCGGCGTACGGGGAGCCGGCCGGGATGGGGATCTGCACGCTGACCAGGCCCTCGACCTGCTGGTGCAGCTGGTTGAGCCGCTGGACGATGCGGGGGGCGCCCAGCAGTTCGGCCAGGGCGTCGGCCTCCTCGTCGTTGAGCTTGACCGTCTGGCAGACCGCGTCGGGGTCGTCCTTGTCGTAGATCACCAGGTCCCGGCGTCCGGTGCGGTGGGAGATGACGCCCACCCGCTGTCCCTTGCGGGTGGTGAAATCGTGTCGCAGACCGATTCCCGGCAGTGCTGTTTGTTCGACCTCCACCTATCCCCACCCGTCCAGATCAGCACATTTCCGGACAACCTTACCAATGGTGCACCCGGTGGCGGCCGCGGTCTCCTGCGGGCGGTCGCCGCGCGTGCGAGACTGCTCATAGCCGCGAGCCCGCACGCACGACCGACGGCCCGCGACGCCGACACGAGCTGCAACACCACAAGGGACAACGCACGATGCCGACCGCCCCCTCGATCCGGCTGGTTCTCGTGGAAGATCACGCCATGGTCGCGGAGGCCATCGGCCTGGCGCTCGGCCGCGCTCCCGACATCGACGTGGTGGCCCAGGCCGGCACCATCGCCGGCGCCCTGGCCGACACCGGCAGGTGCCAGCCCGACGTCGTCGTGCTCGACCGCCGCCTGCCCGACGGCGACGGCATCGCGGCCATCGGCCGGCTGGCCGCCGTCGCGCCCAGGACCCGGGTGCTGGTGCTGACCGGCGAGGCGACGGCGTCCGTGGCGGCCAGGGTCGTGGCCGCCGGCGGCGCCGGGCTGGTGGTGAAGTCCTCGCGCCTGGGCGAGCTGGAGTCGGCGGTGCGGGAGGTGGCGGCCGGCGGGGTGGTGTTCGCGCCGGGGCTGCTGCCGGGCGTGCTCGACCGGCTGACCGGCCGGGCGGGCCACGTGGGCTCGGCGCTGACCGCCCGCGAGCGCGAGACGCTGCTGCTCCTGGCCGAGGGCGCCAGCACGTACGAGATCAGTGACCGCCTCGGCGTGGCCCACAACACGGCGCGCAACCACGTGCAGCACGTGCTGGAGAAACTGGGCGCCCGCTCCAAGCTGGAGGCGGTGGCCTTCGCCCGCCGGGACGGCCTCCTGGATTGACGCAAACGCACCAGGTCACTTCCCACATCTGTATCAGCCCGCCTGGCGCGATTGCGTCTCGTGACCGGCCGCCGCACTCCGTGAGAGTAGAGGCGTGGTAAGTAAGGAGGTCGAGCCGTACCAGGTGGACACTCGTTTGCCCCAGGAGATGGGCAGCATCACGGAGGCCCGGCGCCTGGCCCGCATGGCCCTGCGCGAATGTGGCTACCTGGGGCGCCACGAGGATGTCCTGTTAGTGGTGTCGGAGCTGGTGACGAACGCGCTCGTGCACGGGGACGGCCCGCCCGAGCTGCGCCTGCGGGCGGACGCGTCGTGGGTGCGGGTCGAGGTCGGCGACACCGGCGCAGAGCTGCCCGAGGCGCGCGACCCGGGGCCGGCGAGCGGCTGGGGGCTGCACGTCGTACGCCTGCTGTCCACCGGCTGGGGCGTCTCGCCAGGTGAGGGCGGCAAAGTGGTGTGGTGCGAGCTGGCTGCCCGTCTCGCTCCCCTTCAGGCGGGTCCGGCCGAGGCCTGAATTCGGTTTGGCTCTCTGTGCTGGTCATGAAAGGCTGCGGTATGCCCGAGCATGGCCAGTCCCAGGAGGATATGAGGCTGCTCGTCCAGAGCATCCTTGACTACGCCATCTTCATGCTCGACCCGCGCGGGGTGATCGTCAGCTGGAACGTGGGTGCGCAGCGCATCAAGGGCTACTCCGCCGAGGAGATCATCGGCACCCACTTCTCCGTCTTCTACCCGCCCGAGGACGTCGCGGCGGGCAGGCCCGCCAAAGGCCTGGCGGAGGCCGCCGCCGACGGCCGGTGGGAGGAGGAGGGGTGGCGGGTGCGCAAGGACGGCACCCGGTTCTGGGCCAGCGTGGTCATCACCGCCCTGTACGACGACGAGGGCGGCCTGCGCGGATTCGGCAAGGTCACCCGCGACCTGACCGAGCGGCGCAGCATGTCCAGGGCGCTGGACGAGCGCGGCCTGCTGCTGGCCCGCCTGGTCCGGGCCCAGGAGCGGGAGCGCCGCCGCATCGCCTCAGGCGTGCACGACGACACCATCCAGTCCATGGTCGCCGTGGGGATGCGGCTGCGGACGTGGGCGGAGAAGCTGCCGGAGGAGCACGCCGCCGAGGTGCGCACGCTCGACGAGACCGTGGAGGCCGCCGTGCACCGCCTGCGCGACCTCGCCTTCAGCCTGCGCCCGCCCGCCGAGGGCCTGGTGGCGAGCCTGGCCGCCTACCTGGACCAGATGAAGGCCGGCACGGGCGTGGCCCACGAGCTGCGGGCCGACCTGGACGGCGAGCCGCCGGCCGAGACCGTGGTCACCGTCTACCGCATCTGCCAGGAGGCCCTGACGAACGTGCGCAAGCACGCCGGCGCGAGCCGGGTCACGGTGGAGCTGTCCTCGCTGGACCTGGGCGTGCACGTCACCGTCCAGGACGACGGCGCCGGCCTGGAGCCGTCCCCGTCCCCGGAGGCGGAGGCGAGGCACTTCGGGCTGATCGAGATGCGCGAGCGCGCGGAGGCGGCGGGCGGCTGGTGGCACATCCGCGGCACGCCGGGCGGGGGCACGACGGTGGAGTTCTGGGTGCCGGCCGTCCCGCTCGCCCGCCGCGACGACGGCGAGGACACCTGAGCCGCTCCCCGCCCTCGCCGGCGGGCGAAGGTCGCGGTCAGGGGCGGTCGCGGTCAGGGGCGGTCGCGGTCAGGGATGGTCGCGGTCGGGGATGGTCGCGGTCGGGGATGGTCGCGGTCGGGGCGCTGCCGCCTGTTACGAGCCGTCGCCGGTCAGCGCGTACGCCTGCCGGGCGATCTCCCATTCCTCGTCCGTCGGGATGACCAGCGCCGCCACCTCCGACCCTGGCGGCGACACCGCCCGCTCCAGCGACGAGGCCGCCTCGTTGAGCGCCGGGTCCACGGCGATGCCCAGGCGCTCCAGCCCGGCCAGGGACTCGGCCCGGGTGGCGGCGTCGTGCTCGCCCACCCCGCCGGTGAACACGATCGCGTCCACCCGGCCGAGCAGCGCGTAGTAGGCGCCGACGTATTTGCGGATGCGCCGCGTGTAGACGTCGAGGGCCAGCCGGGCGCCGGCGTCGCCACTGGCGCGCACCTCCCGCATGTCGCCGGTCCCCGTGAGCGCGAGCAGCCCGCCCTGGTAGCTGAGCAGGTGTTCCACCCGCTGGGCGTCGAGCCCTTCCACCCGGGCGAGGTAGCCGCCGATCGCGGGGTCCACGTCGCCCGAGCGGGTGCCCATGACCAGCCCCTCCAGCGGGGTCAGGCCCATGGAGGTGTCGACGCTGCGGCCGCCGGAGATCGCGGTCGCGCTGGCGCCGTTGCCCAGGTGCAGCACGATCAGGTTGAGCTCGGCCAGGTCGCGGCCGAGCACGGCGGCGGCGCGGCGGGAGACGTAGGCGCACGAGGTGCCGTGGAAGCCGAAGCGCCGCACGCCGAGCCGCTCGCGCCAGTCGCGGGGCACCGCGTACGTGTACGCCTCCGGCGGCAGCGTGCGGTGGAACGCCGTGTCGAACACCGCCACCTGCGGCACCTCGGGGAACGCCTTGCGCGCGAGCCGGATGCCGGCCAGGTTGACGGGATTGTGCAGCGGCGCGAGCGGGGCCAGCTCCTCGATGGCGGCGATCACGTCGTCGTCGACCAGCACGGGCTCGGTGAACCGGGCACCGCCGTGCACGACGCGGTGCCCGACCGCGACGGGGTCGAGCTCCGGCCCCGCCGTCCCGAACGCCTCCATGACCGCGGCCAGCCCCTCGTCGTGCCCCGCGAAGCGGGCCTGCCTCTCGTAGGGCGGCCCGTCGCCCACACGGTGCGACAGGCGCCCCCGCTCCTCGCCGATGCGCTCCACCAGCCCGCGGGCGGGCCGTTCACCGGTCCGCATGTCGACGAGCTCGTACTTGATGGACGAGGAGCCGGTGTTCAGGACGAGAATGCGGCCGGCCATGTCCACGATCTTATCTCCGCGGGGTCCTCCCCATGATCCCGCGTGTACGCCCGCGCCCGCAGCCGCTCGTCGGTCATGTGCTGGCGCAGGTGGGCCTGCGTGGCGCCGAGGCCGGGCACCCGGTCGATCACGTCGAGCACCAGGTGGTAGCGGTCGATGTCGTTCAGCATGCACATGTCGAACGGCGTCGTCGTGGTGCCCTCCTCCTTGTAGCCGCGCACGTGGATGTTGTCGTGGCCGTTCCGGCGGTAGGTGAGCTGGTGGATGAGCGACGGGTAGCCGTGGAAGTTGAAGATGACCGGCTTGTCGGTGGTGAACAGGGTGTCGAACTCGGCGTCCTCCATGCCGTGGGGGTGCTCCGAGGGCGGTTGCAGGCGCATGAGGTCCACGACGTTGACGACGCGTACCTTCAGCTCGGGCAGGTGCTCGCGCAGCAGCGCGGCGGCGGCCAGCGTCTCCAGCGTGGGCACGTCACCGGCGCAGGCGAGCACCACGTCCGGCTCGCTGCCCTGGTCGGTGGAGGCCCACGGCAGGATGCCGAGCCCGCGCGTGCAGTGGGCGACGGCCTCGTCCATGGTGAACAGGTCGAGCACCGGCTGCTTGCCGGCCACGATCACGTTGACGTAGTCGCGCGAGCGCAGGCAGTGGTCGCCGACCGAGAGCAGGGTGTTGGCGTCCGGCGGCAGGTAGACCCGCACCACCGACGCCTTCTTGTTCACCACCACGTCGAGGAAGCCCGGGTCCTGGTGGCTGAAGCCGTTGTGGTCCTGCCGCCACACGTGCGAGGACAGCAGGTACGTCAGCGACGCCACCGGCCGCCGCCACGGGATCTTCTGCGACGACTCCAGCCACTTGGCGTGCTGGTTGAACATGGCGTCGATGATGTGGATGAACGCCTCGTAGCAGTTGAACAGCCCGTGCCGCCCGGTCAGCAGGTAACCCTCCAGCCAGCCCTGGCACAGATGCTCGCTCAGCACCTCCATGACGCGCCCGCCGGCCCCCAGGTTCTCGTCCGTCGGCAGCAGCTCGGCGTCCCAGGCCCGGTCGGTGACCTCGAACACCTCGGACAGCCGGTTGGACGCCGTCTCGTCCGGGCCCATCAGCCGGAACGTGCTCGGATTGGCGGCGATCACGTCGCGCAGGAACCCGCCGAGCACCCGGGTGGGCTCGCTCGACTGCTCCGCCGGGGCCTTGACCTCGACCGCGAGCCGCCGGAAGTCCGGCAGCCGCAGCGGCTCCAGCAGCTCGCCGCCGTTGGTGTGGGGGTTGGCGCTCATCCTGCGCGTGCCGCGCGGCACCGTGTCGAGGATCCCGGCGACCGGCCGGCCGTCCGAGCCGAACAGCTCCTCAGGCCGGTACGAGCGCATCCACTCCTCGAGCATGCCCAGGTGGGTGGGGTTCTCGCGGACTTTGGACAGCGGCACCTGGTGCGCGCGCCACGTGCCCTCGACCGGCAGGCCGTCCACCTCGCGGGGCCCGGTCCAGCCCTTGGGCGTGCGCAGGATGATCATCGGCAGGCGGGCCGCGTCGCCCGCCTTGTAGGCGGCCATCTCCTCGAACGCCAGGTCCAGCGTGCCGGCCATCTCCTCGTGGTCGGCGCCGACGAGGTGGGGGCGGTAGCCGTAGCCCTCCATGAGCTTGATCAGCTCCGGCTCCGGGATGCGGGCCAGGACGGTCGGATTGGCGATCTTGTAGCCGTTGAGGTGCAGGATGGGCAGGACCGTACCGTCGCGGCGGCGGTCCAGGAACTTGTTGGAGTGCCAGCTCGCCGCCAGCGGGCCCGTCTCGGCCTCACCATCGCCGATGATGCAGGCCACGACCAGGTCGGGGTTGTCGAAGGCCGCCCCGTACGCGTGCGCGAGCGCGTACCCCAGCTCGCCGCCCTCGTGGATCGACCCGGGCGTCTCCGGCGCGACGTGGCTCGGGATGCCGCCGGGGAAGGAGAACTGGCGGAACAGCCGCCGCATGCCCTCCACGTCCTGCGACACGTCCGGATACCGCTCGGAGTACGACCCCTCCAGCCACGCGTGCGCCACCGCCGCCGGGCCGCCGTGGCCGGGGCCGGCAATGTAGATCATGTCCTGGTCCCGCTCGCGGATCACCCGGTTGAGGTGCGCGAAGCAGAAGTTGAGGCCGGGCGTCGTGCCCCAGTGGCCGAGCAGGCGCGGCTTGATGTGCTCCGGCCGCAGCGGCTCGGTCAGCAGCGGATTGTCCAGCAGGTAGATCTGCCCGACGGACAGGTAGTTGGCCGCCCGCCAGTACGCGTCTATATGGTCCATGCCCCTGCTGATTCCTCGACAGGGCGGAATGAATCCCCGATAAGGTGCCGAACATGGAGTTCAGGAGTTCGCGCTGGTATTCAGGAAACGACCGAAACTCCTATATACACCGGGCATGGATGCGGCGCGGCCTGCCGCAGGAGGCGTTCGAGGGCGGCAAGCCGCACATCGCGATCGCCAACACCGCCTCCGACCTCACGCCCTGCAACTCCCACCTGAACGAGGTCGCCCAGAGCGTCATGCACGGCGTGTGGGAGGCCGGCGGCGTGCCGCTCAACCTGCCCGTCGTCTCCCTGGGCGAGACGAACGTCCGTCCCACCGCGATGCTGTGGCGCAACCTGGCCGCCATGGCCACCGAGGAGATGCTGCGCGCCAACCCCATCGACGGCGTGGTGCTGCTCGGCGGCTGCGACAAGACGATCCCGTCGCTGCTGATGGCCGCCGCCTCCGTCGACCTGCCCGCCCTCGTGGTGCCCGGCGGGCCCATGCTGACCGGGCACTTCCGCGGGGCGCCGCTCGGCTGCGGCACTGACGTGTGGCGGCTCAGCGAGGAGGTGCGCGCTGGCACGCTCTCCCGCGAGGCGTTCTTCCGGTCCGAGTCGTCCATGATCCGCAGCCGCGGCCACTGCAACACGATGGGCACCGCCTCCACCATGGCCTGCATGGCCGAGGCGCTCGGCATGACCCTGCCCGGCACCGCCGGCACCCCGGCCCCTGACAGCCGCCTGCTCGAACGCTCCCACGAGAGCGGCCGCCTGGCCGTCGAGCTGGTCATGGAGGGCCGCCGCCCGAGCCAGGTGATGACCAGGGCTTCCTTCCTCAACGCCATCGTCACGCTGGCCGCCGTCGGCGGCTCCACCAACGCCGTCGTGCACCTGCTCGCCGTCGCCGGCCGGCTCGGCGTCCAGCTGGACCTGGACGACTTCGACCACACCGGCTCCGGCGTGCCGCTGCTGGTCGACCTGCAGCCGGCCGGGCGGCACCTGATGGACGACCTGTTCAGGGCCGGGGGCCTGGCGGCCGTGCTGAAGGAGGTCGAGGACCTGCTCGACCCGGCCGCGATCACCGTCACCGGGCGGCCGCTGGTCGAGCACCTCGCCGGGGCCGAGATCTGGGACGAGGACGTCATCCGGCGGCGCTCGGCCCCGCTGCTGCCCGACGCGGGCATCGCCGTCCTGCGTGGCAACCTCGCCCCGGGCGGAGCGGTGATCAAGCCCGCCGCCGCCTCGCCCGAGCTGCTGCGCCACCGCGGCCGGGCCGTCGTCTTCGACAGCGTCGAGGACGTCTACGCCCGCCTCGACTCGCCCGACCTCGACGTGGACGAGACCTCGGTGCTGGTGCTGCGCGGCTGCGGGCCCAAGGGCTATCCGGGCATGCCGGAGGTCGGCAACCTGCCGCTGCCGGCCAAGCTGCTGGAGAAGGGCGTGCGCGACATGGTACGCATCAGCGACGCCCGCATGAGCGGCACCGCGTACGGCACGGTCGTGCTGCACACCGCCCCCGAGGCCGCCGCCGGCGGGCCCCTGTCCAGGGTGCGCACCGGCGACCCGATCGTGCTCGACGTGGCCGCCCGCCGCCTCGACGTGGACGTCCCCGACGCGGAGCTGGCCGCCAGGGAGCCGGTCATGACCGGGCACGCCCGGCCCGTACGCGGCTGGGAGCGCCTCTACGTCGAGCACGTCACCCAGGCCGACCGCGGCGCCGACCTCGACTTCCTGGTCGGCTCCGGCGGCGACCACGTGGGCCGCGAATCCCACTGAGGGGCTTAAAGACTCCGCTCCGCCATGCGCGGAATCAACCGCGGGGGGTACGGGGTTACGGGACGATGGAACCAGGCATGATCGGGTTGGCGACGCGAGGAGGAAGAGCGTGAACGGCGACATCACCCAGAGCCAGGAGTGGGCGGCCCTGGGCAAGCACCACGAGGAGCTGGCGGGCAGGCATCTGCGCGAGCTGTTCGCGGACGACCCCGGGCGGGCCGGGCGCATGACGGTGACCGCCGGCGACCTCTACCTCGACTACGCCAAGCACCGCGCCACCCAGGAGACCATCGACCTGCTCGCGGCCCTGGCCGAGCGGGCGGGGCTGCGCGAGCGGATCGCGGCCATGTTCGGCGGCGAGCACATCAACGTCAGCGAGGACCGCGCGGTCCTGCACGTCGCGCTGCGCATGCCGCGCGAGGCGAAGCTCGTCGTGGACGGGCAGGACGTCGTGGCCGACGTGCACGCCGTGCTCGACAAGATGAGCGCCTTCGCCGACCGGGTCAGGTCCAAGGAGTGGAAGGGCGCCACCGGCAAGCCGATCGAGACCGTCGTCAACATCGGCATCGGCGGCTCCGACCTCGGCCCCGCCATGGCCTACGAGGCGCTGCGCGACTATGCCGACGTCGGCATCTCGGCCAGGTTCGTCTCCAACATCGACCCGGCCGACATCACCGGCAACCTCGCCGGCCTCGATCCGGCGACCACGCTGGTCGTGGTCAGCTCCAAGACCTTCACCACGCTGGAGACGCTCACCAACGCCAGGGTCGCGCGCCGCTGGCTGGTCGAGGCGCTCGGCGAGGAAGCGGTCTCCAAGCACTTCGTCGCCGTCTCCACCAACGCCGCCAAGGTCGCGGAGTTCGGCATCGACACCGACAACATGTTCGGTTTCTGGGACTGGGTCGGCGGCCGCTACTCCTACGACGGCGCCATCGGCCTGTCCCTGATGATCGCCGTCGGGCCCGAGCGGTTCCGCGAGATGCTGGCCGGCTTCCACACCATGGACCAGCACTTCCGCACGGCCCCGTTCAAGGCCAACATGCCGGTCCTGATGGCCCTGCTCGGGGTGTGGTACACCGACTTCTTCGACGCCGAGACCCGCGCCGTCCTGCCCTACAGCCAGCGGCTGCACCGCTTCCCGGCCTACCTGCAGCAGCTCACGATGGAGTCCAACGGCAAGTCCGTGCGCGCCGACGGCACCCCCGTCACCGCCCGCACCGGCGAGATCTTCTGGGGCGAGCCGGGCACCAACGGCCAGCACGCCTTCTACCAGCTCCTGCACCAGGGCACCCGGCTCGTGCCGGCCGACTTCATCGGCTTCGCCGAGCCCCACGAGGACCGCGAGGGCATGCACGACCAGCTCGCCGCCAACCTCTTCGCCCAGACCACCGCGCTGGCCTTCGGCAAGACGGCCGACGAGATCGCCGCCGAGGGCACCGCGCCCGACATCGTGCCGCACAAGGTGATGCCGGGCAACCGCCCCACCTCCACGATCCTCGCCCCCAAGCTCACCCCCTCCACGCTGGGCCAGCTCGTCGCCCTCTACGAGCACATCGTGTTCGTCGAGGGCACGATCTGGGGCGTCGACTCCTTCGACCAGTGGGGCGTCGAGCTGGGCAAGAAGATGGCGCTCGACCTGGCGCCCGCGCTCACCTCCGACGAGCCGCCCACCACCTTCCCCGACGCCTCCACCGAACAGCTGATCCGCAAATACCGGGAGCTGCGCGGAAGGCGCGCCTGAGATGGCGCGCGACAAGGAGCAGGCGGGCGCGCTGGTCCTGTTCGGGGTCACCGGTGACCTCGCCCGCAAGATGCTCCTGCCCGCGCTCTACCACCTGACCGCAGACAGCCGGCTCGACCTGCCGGTCATCGGCGTGGCCAAGACCGACCTCGACCTCGACGGGCTGCGCGAGCACGCCCGCGAGGCCTGCGGCGGCGTCCGCGACGCGGCGTTCGAGAAGCTGGCGGGCAACCTGCGGCTGGTCGCCGGCGACTACCGCGACCCCGGCACGTTCGCCCGGCTGCGCGACGAGGTGGCGGGCAAGGGCTTCCTGGTCCACTACCTGGCCGTGCCGCCGTCCCTGTTCGCGCCGGTGGCCGAGGGCCTGTCCGGGGTGGGCCTCAACCGCGACTCGCGGCTCGTGGTGGAGAAGCCGTTCGGGCACGACCTCCACTCGGCCCGCAGCCTCAACGACGAGCTGCTCAAGCACTTCGACGAGGACCACCTGCGCCGGGTCGACCACTTCCTGGGCAAGGAGCCGGTCGAGGACCTCATGGTGTTCCGGTTCGCCAACACGCTGCTGGAGCCCATCTGGAACCGCTCCCACATCCGCAGCGTGCAGATCACCATGGCGGAAGACTTCGACGTACGCGACCGGGGCGCCTTCTACGACGCCAACGGCACCATCCGCGACGTGGTGCAGAATCACCTGCTCCAGCTCCTCGCCATCCTCGCGATGGACCCGCCGCCGTCCACCGACGCCCGGGCCCAGCTCGACGAGAAGTGGCGGGTGCTGCGCGCCGTCCAGGCCATCGCGCCCGCCGACGTCGTGCGCGGCCAGTACGACGGCTACCTCGGCACCGACGGCGTGCGCCCCGGCTCCACCACCGAGACCTACGTCGCCCTGCGCGCCTACATCGACAACTGGCGCTGGGCCGGCGTGCCGTGGTGCATCCGCTCCGGCAAGGGCCTGCCCACCACCGACCTGGAGGTCGTCGCCGAGCTGCGCAGGCCGCCGGTGACCATGTTCGGCAACGGCGGCGCGCCCGACAGCCCCAACCTCGTCAGGTTCCGGCTCCAGCCCGACGCCGGGGTGACGTTCGACCTGCTGGCCAAGGAGCCGGGCAAGCAGCACACCCGGCCGGTGCCGGTCAGCGTCGACTTCACCAAGGTGCTCGGGCCGATGGAGGCCGCCTACGAGCGCATCCTGGCCGACGCCGTCAGCGGCGACCCGCGCAGGTTCGCCAGGTTCGACCTGGTGGAGGAGTCGTGGCGGATCGTGCAGCCGGTGCTCGACCTGACGGACGCGCCGCTGCCGTACGCGAAGGGGTCCTGGGGGCCGGAGCGGGCGGCGGACATCCCGCCGGGCGGCTGGCACGAGATCTCCACGACGTTCGACTGACCGCTCCCGCTCCCCTTCTCCCGCGTGCTCGACGCCTTCCCTTCCTCCCCTACCTGGTCGTTGCGTCCCGGGAGAGACCTGCACCGGAGTGCGGTGGGTAGGAGGAGAGGGCGGGCGGTCGGGAGGCCCGTGAGCAGGCGACGACCAGGGGCGTTCGACGGGGCGGCGCCCCGGGGTGACGATGGGGGGATGGACATCATGGAGCTGGTGGAACAGTCGAAGGACGCCGCGACCGTCAAACGCGTCTTCGGCGAGCCGATCCAACACGGCGACGTCGTCGTCATCCCGGTCGCCAGGGTCGCCCAGGGCGGCGGCGGGGGCCAGGGCCAGAACCGGGGCGAGAAGGGCGAGGAGGGGGGAGGCAGCGGCGGCGGCTTCGGCTTCGGGGCCACCCCGGCGGGCGTGTTCGTGCTCAAGGACGGCGACGCCCTGTGGCGGCCGGCCGTCGACGTCAACCGCATCGTCATCGGCGGGCAGCTCGTCGCGGTCGTGCTGCTGCTGACGCTGCGGGCCATCTTCACGAAGCGGCGCCGCAAGCGCTGACGAGCCGAGACGGCACACGTGCTGACCGACCTGCTCGACGACGCTGAGCTGCCCGGCCACGCCTTCCTGATGCCCGGGTCGAACCTGCCGGTCCGGGTGGCCCGGCTGGACGGCTCCGCGACGCTCGTACGCTTCCCGGTAGGCTGGGCCCGGCCCGAGCACGGCCACTACCTGGCCGGGGAGGAGTTCGTGCTGCTGGCGGGCGAGCTGCACGTCTCCGGCATCACCTACCTGCCGGGCCAGCACGGCTGGCTGCCCGCCGGCGCCCTGCGCCACTCCGGGGCCGCGCCGCGCGGCGCGCTGGCGTTCATGGCCTTCTCCGGCCCGGCCACGTGGGTGCGCAGCGAGCTCGACGAGCCGGACGGGCCGTCCCAGCGCACGCCGCTGGAGACTGTCGTCATCCCGAGCGGCGGCCTGCCGCTCACCCCGCACTCCGCCCTGCTCGACATTCCCATCCCGCTCGACCGGCCCGCCGAGATGATCACCGTGCCGACGTGGACATGGGAGCGGTCCGCCTTGATCCCCGAGGGGAGGGTGCTCGTAAGGTGGACGCCATGACCTCTATGGCGCAGATCGCGGCTTTCGGTGGAGTGGTGCTGCTCGGGGCGATGTCGCCCGGCCCGGACTTCGCGGTGGTGGTACGCCGCTCGGCCGTCTCGGGGCGCGGGCCAGGCATGGCGGCCGCGGCGGGGATCGCCGTGGGGGTCTTCGCCTGGGTCGTGGCGGCCGCCACCGGTATCGCGGCCCTGCTGGCCGCCTCGGCCCTGGCGTTCACCGTGGTCAAGGTGGCCGGCGCGGCCTACCTGCTCTACCTCGGGGTCAGGGCGCTGCGCTCGGCCTGGCGCGGGGGCGGGGAGCTGCGGCTCGACGTCCCCGACCCGGGCAGGCGCGGCTCGTGGGCGGCGTTCGCCGAAGGGCTGCTGACCAACGTCCTCAACCCGAAGGCGGCGCTGTTCTTCGTGGCCCTGGTGCCCCAGTTCCTCAGCTCGGGGGCGTCCGCGCTGATGCTCTCGGGGGTGGCGCTGGCGGGCACGGTCGCCTGGTTCCTGGTGGTGGCCAACGTGGTGGGGACGCTGCGCAGGGTGTTCGCCCGGTCGGCCGTACGCAGGGTGGTGGACGGACTCACGGGCGCCGCCCTCATCGGCCTCGGCATCAAGCTGGCCGCCTCCAGCCGCCCCTGACCGCCGGCCGCCCCGGACCGTCGGCCGCCCCGGACCGTCGGCCGCCCCGGACCGTCGGCCGCCCCGGACCGTCGGCCGCCCCGGAGCGCGGCCACTCCTTAGCGCCGACCACTCCTGACCGTCGGCCCGCGCGCGTTATGCGACGCGCGTTATGCGACGCGCGTTATGCGATGGTCACGCCGAGCAGGTGGCCCAGCGCGAAGGTGACGGTGGCCGCCCCCACGCCCAGGGCGAGCTGGCGCAGGCCGCCCCGCCACCACGGCCGCGCGGTCATCACCGCCACGGCCGACCCGAACCCGAACAGCGCCACCACGCTCAACACCAGCGCCACCACCAGCCCGGACGCCCCGAACAGGAACGGCGCCAGCGGCACCAGCGCCCCGACCGAGAACGCGCAGAACGACGAGCCGGCCGCCAGCAAGGGGGAGGGCAGGTCATCCGGGTCGACGCCGAGCTCCTCCCGGACGTGCACCCGCAACGCCTGCTCCGGATCGGCCGACAACCCGTCGGCCACCCGCTCGGCCAGCTCGGCGTCGAGCCCGCGCGCCCGGTAGAGCGCCGCCAGCTCGGCCCGCTCGCCGACGGGATTACGGGCCAGCTCGCGCCGCTCGACGGCGATCTCGGCGCGCATCAGCTCGGTCTGGGACTTCACCGACGTGTACTCCCCGGCCGCCATGGAACAGGCCCCGGCCAGCAGCCCGGCACACCCGGCCAGCACCGCCCCCTGCCCGGCCCCCGCCGCGCCGACGACCCCGGCGATCAACGCGAAGTTGGACACGAGCCCGTCCATCGCCCCGAACACCGCCGGCCGCAGCCAGCCGCCGGTCACGTCCCGGTGGCTGTGGTGCTGCTCGGGGGGATGCGGGCGGGCGAGCTCGATGGTCATGCAATTCCTCCGTATATGTACCCCTCTTTCTAGAAATGTGGCATATGGGGCCAAGATCCGCAACGAAGGAGAGGCTTCCCTGGCCTGCGGAAACCCGGCCGCAGGACCGCGGAGTGCGGTGAACAGCACAACCCTCCACCGCCCAGGGTCGGGGTCAGGGCCGGCTCGCTGCCGGTCGTGCCGTTCCGGGAGGTAATCGGCCGTTCCGTCGATAACGGTCCTGACCGTAAATAGGTCATCGTTGTACTGTCAATACCCTTGCCGTCCGCCCGGAGGGGCGCTGCGATGATGGCCTCCCTTCCTGACAGATCGGAGACGACCGTGCGCATCGCCCTCGCCGGGCTGGCCACCAGCCATCCCTTCACCGACGCCCGCACCCTGGCCCGCCACGCCGAGCTCGTCGTGTGGGAGCCGGATCCCGAGCGGCTGCGGCGCTTCACCGCGGAGAATCCCGCGGCGAAGGTGGCGGGCAGCCTGGAGGAGGCGCTGGCGGGCCGGATCGACGGGGTGGTGCTGACCGTGCCCAACCCGCAGGTGCCGCGGGCGCTGGCCAGGGTCCTGGAGACGGGCGTGGCCTGCTTCGTCAACAAGCCCGCCGCCGCGGCCCGGGCCCAGCTGGAGGAGCTCGACCGGCTGCCGATCCACGACCGCGTGATGTCCGGCTCGGTGCTGCGCTTCGCCCCGGCCTTCGCGGGCGCGCGGGCCGAGCGGAGCGAGGTGCTGGCCGTGCGCGCCACCGTACGGCACGACGTGGGGATCTGGGCGACCGGCTACAACGCCTGGCAGGACACGCCGGGCGAGGGTGGCGGGACGATGGTGACCATGGGGATCCACGGGGTGGAGCTGCTGGTGGCACTGCTGGGTCCCGCCGTCCGGCTGGTGGGGGCGGCCGGGGCGAGGCGGCACTACGCGTCGCTGCGCTCGGAGGACACCGGGGTGATGGCGTTGCGCTGGGACGACGGCATCACCGGCACGGTCGAGATCCTCGGCGTCTCGGAGTCCGAGTCGTACGCCGTCACCCTGCACAAGCGGGACTCCACCGAGACCATCGTGATCGAGGGCGGGGACGATCCGGTGAAGGGGCTCGGGTACGAGGGGACGATCGAGGCCTTCCTCGCCATGGTGGGCGGGGCACCCAGCCCGGTGCCGTGGCAGGAGACCAGGGCCGTGCTCGACGTGCTCGTTTCGGCTCGCGAAAGCGCGCTCCCCGCCCGCGAGAGCGCCTGACCCAGCCCCTGGAAGCGCCCCTGGCCGGGGCCGTAACAGCGCTTGGCCCGTGCCCCTGGCCGGGCCGGGTAAGGGTGTCTGACCCACGCCTCCGGTCGGGCCCTAACGGCGCCTGACCAGGCCGTGCCCGTTGACAGCCGGAGCTCCATCCGGTTACGGTCTGGACCGTAAATAGAGATGGAGGAGACCGCGTGCGGACGACAGCGGAACTCGAGGAGCGGCTGGCACGGCCGAGTGCCGGGCTCATCGACGATCTGGGCAGGCTCGACGGCGACATCATGATCCTGGGCGCCGGTGGCAAGCTCGGCCCGAGCCTGGTGCGGCTGGCCGTGAACGCCAGCCGGGGAGACCGGCGGATCATCGCGGTGTCGCGCTTCTCCGAGCCAGGGCTGGCCCGGGCGCTCCAGGACGCGGGCGCGACCGTGGTGGCCGCCGACGTCGCCGACGACCGCGCCCTGCGCGAGCTCCCCGACGCGCCCAACGTCGTGTTCCTGGTGGGGGCCAAGTTCGGCACGCAGGGCCGCGAGCACGCCACCTGGTTCACCAACGCCTACCTGCCCGGCCGGGTGGCCGACCGCTTCGCCGGCGCCAGGATCGCGGCGCTGTCCACCGGGAACGTCTACCCCCTCGTCCCCGTGGGCGGTGGCGGCAGCACCGAGGACTCGCCCGTGGGCCCCGTGGGCGACTACGCGATGAGCTGCCTGGGCAGGGAACGCGTGCTGACGCACTTCGCCGAGACGAACGGCACCCGCCTGTCGCTGATCCGCCTCAACTACGCGGTCGAGCTCCGCTACGGGGTGCTCGTGGACCTGGCCCAGAAGGTGCTCGCCGGCGAGCCCGTCGACCTGGCCACGGGGCAGGTGAACGTGGTCTGGCAGGGCTACGCCAACGAGGTCGCGCTCCGGTCCCTGCTGCTGGCCGACGTACCGCCGTACGTGCTCAACGTCACCGGCCCCGAGCTCGTCTCGGTGCGCAGGGCGGCGCTGGACCTTGGCGCCGCGCTCGGCAAGGAGCCGGTGTTCACGGGCGAGGAGGCGCCGACGGCGCTGCTCTCCAACGCCTCCAGATGCCACCGCCTGTTCGGCTACCCCGAGCTGACCCCCGCCGAACTCATCGAGCACACGGCGCGCTGGGTCGCGGACGGCGGTCCGCTGCTCGGCAAGCCCACCAAGTTCGAACGCCGCGACGGGCGTTTCTGATCCGCGTGCTCACTTCAGCAGAAAAGAGGGGGACTCACGTGCTCAGCACGGCTCCAGAGGCGCAGACGTCCGTGCGCGACCTGTTCAGGCGTGGCCTGGTGATCCCGGCTCATCCCCTTGCCCTGACCGGGGACAGGCGGCTGGACGAGCGCCGCCAGCGTGCTCTGACGCGTTACTACGTGGAGGCCGGGGCCGGCGGGCTGGCGGTGGGCGTGCACACCACGCAGTTCGCCATCCACGGCACCGACCTGCTGCCGCCCGTGCTCGAACTGGCCGCCGCCACGGCCGGGGAGTTCCGGCGCAAGGTGGTGCTGGTGGCGGGCGCGACCGGGCCCACCGCGCAGGCGGTGGCGGAGGCCGAGCTGGCCAGGTCGCTGGGGTATCACATGGTGCTGCTCAGCCCGTACCGGGAGCTGGACGAGGACGGGCTGATCGAGCGGGCCAGGGCCGTGGGCGAGGTGCTGCCGGTGATCGGTTTCTACCTGCAGCCCGCGGTGGGCGGGCGTGCCCTGTCACGGGAGTTCTGGACGCGGCTGGCGGCGATCGAGTCGGTGGTCGGGATCAAGGTCGCCCCCTTCGATCGTTACCGCACGCTCGACGTGCTGCACGGCGTCGTACGGGCGGGGCGGGCCGGGGAGGTGGCGCTCTACACGGGCAACGACGACCACATCCTGGCCGATCTCATCACCTCGCACCGGGTGGTCGTGGACGGGCGCGAGGTGGAGGTGGAGTTCGTCGGCGGGCTGCTCGGCCAGTGGGCGGTCTGGGTGCGGCGGGCCGTGGAGCTGCTGGAGGAGGCCACGCTGGCCCGCTCCGGCGACGACGGGGCGGTGCGCAGGCTGCTCAGCCTCGACGGCCACCTCACGGACGCCAACGCGGCCATCTTCGACTCGGCGAACGGCTTCCACGGGTGCATCCCGGGCATCCACGAGGTGCTGCGCCGGCAGGGCCTGCTGGCGGGCCGCTGGTGCCTCGACCCGGCAGAGGAGCTCTCCCCGGGCCAGCTCGCGGAGATCGACCGGATCTGGGCGGCCTACCCGTGGCTCCGCGACGACGACTTCGTGGCCGAGGGCCTGGACCGATGGCTCGCCTGAACGCCCGGGCGCCCCTGAACAGCTGGGCGCCCTTCAACGGCCGGGCGTCCCTGGACGGCGGGGTGCTCTTCAGCGGCCGCGCGTTCCTGAACGGCCGCGCGTTCCTGAACGGCTGGGCGCGTTACAACGGCCGGGCGCCCTTCAACGCTCCGGCCCTCCTGGACGGTCCGGACCGCTCGGCGGCCGTGGCCCCGGAAGGGGTGCCGGGTTCAGAGGGTGAGGCGGTAGAGGGTCAGAGGGCGGCCGCTGGAGCCGCTGGTGAGGTTGCCGGTGCGTTCGGCCAGCCCCGCCAGCTCCAGCCGGTGCAGCATCCGCCGCGCCGTGCGCTGCTGGACGGCGAGCCGCTCGGCGATCTCGCGGGTGGTCAGCGCCTGCCCGCCCGCCGCGTCGCGCGCCTCCAGCAGCTTCTCCAGCGTCGGCACCGACAGCCCCACCCGGCGGGCGAGCACCGAGAGGCTCTGCTCGCCGGCGGATTCGTCGGCCACCGACTCCAGCACGATGTCGGTGTCGGCGCGCAATGACAGCACCGCGGCCACGTTCCCGATGCGCCTGGCCCTGGCCAGCGCCCGGCGGGCCAGGCTCTCGGCCTCGGCGGCACTGCGCC
>NZ_JBFANM010000040.1:58639-113806 GCF_040674815.1 Nonomuraea sp. NPDC049709 | reverse complement strand
ACCGGCAGGTCGACCAGCTGCAGCGGCGTCTGCACGCCGAACAGGTTCACGACCGGCCCGAACGGCACGATCGAGAAGGCCAGGAACGCCGGCACCACCATGATGATCGGAGCCAGCAGGTAGAGCACCTTGTCCACGGTCCGCGGGAAGAGGTCCTCCTTCAGGCCCATCTTCAGGCCGTCGGCGACCGACTGCAGCAGGCCGAACTTACCGGCCCGGTTGGGCCCGTAGCGGTTCTGCATCCGCGAGATCAGCTTGCGCTCGAACCAGACACCGAACAGGACGCCCAGCATCAGGAAGACGAACAGCATCACGGCCTTGATGATGGTGATCCACAGCGGATCGTGGCCGAAGTTCTCCAGGGTGGGACTCATGACGCGCTCCCGATGGTGACGATGTCGCCGGCCACCGCGCGCAGGTCACGCGTGACCGAGCAGCCGCCGGAGTTCGCCGGCACCCAGACCACGCGGTCCGGCAGGTCGGCGATGCGCACCGGCAGGGTGACGACCTCGCCGACGACGAGCTTGTCGCCGTCGGCGACGCCGAGCTCGGCTGCCGTGCTCTCGGAGACCAGTGCTTCGGCGGTGCGGGCGGTGCCCGCGAGGTAGGGCTCGCCGTCCTGCAGCCTGCCCTCGTCGAGCAGCAGGTGCCAGGTCGCCAGCAGCGCCTGGCCCGGCTCCGGCACCTCCTGGGTGCGGGTCAGGGCGTTCGGCGCGTTGACCCGGCTGCCCCGCCAGGAGCCCAGGCCGGACAGCTCGCGCCGGGCGGCCTTGGCGTCCGGCAGGCCGAGGTGGACGTCCATCCGGTCGGCCAGGTTGCCGATCACGGCGAGGTCGGACTGCAGGCCCGGCACCTTGAGCGGCGCCTCGAACGAGCGGCCCCTGCCCTCCCAGTTGACGAACGTGCCGCCCTTCTCCTGGACGGAGGCGACGGGCAGGACCACGTCGGCGCGGTCGGTGACGGCGCTGGCGCGGATCTCCAGGCTGACGATGAACGGCGTGTGCTCGAGCGCTTCGAGCGCCGCCGCCGGGTCGGCCAGGTCGTAGGGGTCCACGCCGGCCACGACCAGCGCGTCCAGCTCGCCGTCGCGGGCGGCGGCGAGGATGCCGGCCGTGTCGCGGCCCGGGGTGGCGGGCAGCGAGGCCACGTTCCACGCCCTGGCGACCTCGGCCCTGGCGCTCTCGTCGTCCACCGGACGGCCGATCGGCAGCAGGTTGGGCAGCGCACCGGCCTCGACCGCGCCGCGCTCGCCGGCCCGGCGCGGGATCCAGGCGAGCCTGGCGTCGGAGGCGGCGGCGAGGCGAATGAGAGCGGACAGGGCGCCCGGCACGGTGGCCAGGCGCTCGCCGGCCAGCACGATCGTGCCCTCGGCCAGCGTGCCGACCAGGTCGCCGATCGCGTCGGCCTCGGCGCCCGGGACGGTGCGGATGAGCGTGCCGCCCATCTTCGCCAGCCCGGCGGAGGCGAACGGCGCGATCGCCGAGACCTTGAGGCCCTTCTTCATCCACGCCTTGCGCAGGCGCAGGAAGACGATCGGCGACTCCTCCTCGGGCTCGAACCCGACGAGCAGCACGTGCGGGGCGTTCTCGAGGTCGGCGTAGCTGATCTCGATGCCCCGGCCGGCCACCGCGTGCGCCAGGAACTGCGCCTCCTCGCCGGAGTGCGGCCGGGCGCGGAAGTCGACGTCGTTGGTGGCGAGCGCGGTCCTGGCGAACTTGGCGTACGCGTAGGCGTCCTCGACCGTGACCCGGCCGCCGACCAGCACGCCGGCCTTGCCGCGGGCCTTGGCCAGCCCCTCGGCGGCCACCGCCAGCGCCTCAGGCCACGAGGCGGGCACGAGCACGCCCTCCTCGTTGCGGACCAGCGGCTGCTTGAGGCGGTCGGGCTGCGTGGCGTACGAGAACGCCCAGCGGCCCTTGTCGCAGTTCCACTCCTCGTTCACCTGCGGGTCGTTGCCCGCCAGGCGGCGGGTGACCCGGCCGCGCCGGTGGTCGGTGCGCTGGGCGCAGCCGGAGGCGCAGTGCTCGCAGGCGCTGGGCGTGGACACCAGGTCGAACGGGCGGGCTCGGAACCGGTAGGCGGCGCCGGTGAGCGCGCCGACCGGGCAGATCTGCACCGTGTTGCCGGAGAAGTAGGAGTTGAACGGCTTGCCCTCGGCCGTACGCACCTGCTCCTTGGCCCCGCGCTCGAAGAACTCGATGAGCGGGTCACCCGCGATCTGGTCCGAGAACCGGATGCAGCGCGCGCACTGGACGCAGCGCTCGCGGTCGAGCAGCACCTGCGTGGACAGCGGCAGCGGCTTGGGGAAGGTCCGCTTCTGCTCCTGGAACCTGGTCTCGCCCTGACCGTTGGACATGGCCTGGTTCTGCAGGGGGCACTCGCCGCCCTTGTCGCAGACCGGGCAGTCCAGCGGGTGGTTCATGAGCAGCAGCTCCATCGCCCCGCGCTGCGCCTTCTCGGCGACCGGCGAGGTGAGCTGGGTCTGCACGACCATGTTCTCGGCGACCTCGATCGCGCACGACGGCTGGGGCTTGGGGAAGCCGCGGCCGTTGCCCGCGTCGGGGATGTCGACGAGACACTGGCGGCAGTTGGCCGCCGGGTCGAGCAGCGGGTGGTCGCAGAACCTGGGGATCTGGATGCCCAGCAGCTCGGCGGCCCTGATGATCAGAGTGCCCTTGGGGACACTGACCTGGAACCCGTCGATGGTCAGGGTCACCAGGTTCGTTTCGGTCTCTACGACGGTCACTGCTCACCCCAGAGAGTGGACTTCTTCGGGTCGAACGGGCAGCCGCCGATCTCGAAGTGCTTGAGGTACTCCTCGCGGAAGTACTTCACCGAGGAGTGGATCGGGCTGGTCGCGCCGTCGCCCAGAGCGCAGAACGAGCGACCCAGGATGTTGTCCGCGATGTCGGTGATCGTGGACAGGTCCTCCTCCGTGCCCTGGCCCTTCTCCAGGCGCTTGAGCACCTGCTTGAGCCAGTACGTGCCCTCGCGGCAGGGCGTGCACTTGCCGCAGGACTCGTGGGCGTAGAACTCGGTCCAGCGCAGCACCGTGCGGACCACGCAGGTGGTCTCGTCGAAGATCTGCAGCGCGCGGGTGCCCAGCATCGAGCCCTTGGCGCCGACCGCCTCGAAGTCGAGCGGCACGTCGAGGTGCTCGTCGGTGAAGATCGGCGTGGAGGAGCCGCCCGGGGTCCAGAACTTGACCTGGTGCCCCTCGCGGATGCCGCCGGCCATGTCGAGCAGCTCGCGCAGCGTGATGCCGAGCGGGGCCTCGTACTGGCCGGGCCTGGTGACGTGGCCGCTGAGGGAGAAGATGCCGAAGCCCTTGGACTTCTCGGTGCCCATCCCGGCGAACCAGTCGGCGCCGTTGGCGATGATCGAGGGAACACTGGCGATCGACTCGACGTTGTTCACGACAGTAGGCGAGGCGTACAGGCCCGCCACGGCCGGGAACGGGGGCTTGAGCCGCGGTTGACCTCTGAAGCCTTCGAGCGAGTCGAGCAGCGCCGTCTCCTCGCCGCAGATGTAGGCGCCCGCGCCGCTGTGCACGACGAGTTCGAGGTCGTATCCGGAGCCGAAGATGTCGGCGCCGAGATAACCCTTCTCGTACGCCTCCCGCACGGCCGCGTGCAGCCGCCGGATCACGTGCAGCACCTCGCCGCGCACGTAGATGAAGGCCTGGTTGGCCCGGATCGCGTACGACGTGATGATGATGCCCTCGACCAGCGAGTGCGGGTTGGCCATCATCAGCGGGATGTCCTTGCAGGTGCCCGGCTCCGACTCGTCGGCGTTGACGACGAGATAGTGCGGCTTGCCGTCGCCCTGCGGGATGAAGCCCCACTTCATGCCGGTCGGGAAGCCGGCGCCGCCACGGCCGCGCAGGCCCGAGTCCTTGACGGCCTGGATGACGGCGTCGGGGTCCATGCCCAGCGCCTTCTTGGCCGCCTCATACGCACCGTAGACGTCGAGCGTGAAGGAGTTGGGCTGGTCCCAGTTGGCCGTCAGGACCGGTGTCAGAGTCGTGCTCATGCTTCGGGGGCCTTCCATCCCTTGGCCTTGGCGACCTTGAGGCCCTCCAGCGAGGGGCCGGCGGCCGACGGGCCGTCGCCCGCGAGGTCGTCGGGCAGGCCGGCGAGCACGCGCGAGGCTTCCTTGAAGGTGCACAGCTTCTTCGGGCCGCGCGTGGGCCGCACGTCCTTGCCGTCACGCAGGTCGTCGACGAGCTGCTTGGCCGACTCGGGCGTCTGGTTGTCGAAGAACTCCCAGTTGACCATCATGACCGGGGCGAAGTCGCAGGCCGCGTTGCACTCCAGGCGCTCCAGCGAGACCTTGCCGTCCGGGGTCGCCTCGTCGTGACCGACGCCGACGTGCTCCGTCAGCTCCTCCCAGATCTCATCGCCGCCCATGACCGCGCACAGCGCGTTGATGCACACGCCGACGTGGAAGTCGCCGGCGGGCTTGCGCTTGTACATGGTGTAGAAGGTCGCGACGCCCGTGACCTCGGCCTTGCTGAGGCCGAGCATCTCCGCACAGAACTCCTGCCCGTCGTCCGAGACGTAGCCGTCCTCGGACTGCACGAGGTGGAGCAGCGGCAGCAGGGCCGAGCGGGTCTTGGGGTAACGCCCGATGATCTCCTTGGCGTCCCGCTCCAGACGCTCCCGGACCTCCGGTGAATAGGTCATGACCGCGCCTCCGGCGCGCTCATGACCTGCGTGCTGTGTCCTATTGTGCGCGCGACAAGCTCGCTCACCTGTCCACACCTCCCATGACGGGGTCGATAGAAGCCACCGCGGCGATCACGTCGGCGACCTGGCCGCCTTCCGCCATCGCGGGGAAGCTCTGCAGGTTGCAGAAGGACGGCTCGCGGAAGTGCACGCGGTAGGGGCGGGTCCCCCCGTCGCTGACCACGTGGGCGCCGAGCTCGCCCTTGGGCGACTCGATGCTGGCGTACGCCTGCCCGGCCGGCACCCTGAAGCCCTCGGTCACCAGCTTGAAGTGGTGGATGAGGGCCTCCATGGAGGTGCCCATGATGTGGGCGATGTGGTCGGGCGAGTTGCCGAACCCGTCGGGGCCGAGCGCGAGCTGCGCGGGCCAGCCGATCTTCTTGTCCTCGATCATCACCGGGTCGCCCTTGAGCGGGCCGGCGATGCGGTCCAGGGCCTGCTCGACGATCTTGAGGGACTCCTCCATCTCCCTCATGCGGACGAGGTAGCGCGAGTAGACGTCGCAGCCGCGCTCGGTGGCGACGTCGAACTCGTAGGTCTCGTAGCCGCAGTAGGGCTGCGACTTGCGCAGGTCCCACGGGAGCCCGGCGGCGCGCAGGATCGGCCCGGTGACACCGAGCGCCATGCAGCCGGTCAGGTCGAGGTAGGCCACGTCCTTGGTGCGGCGCACGTAGACGGGGTTCTCGTCGAGGAGCTTGCGGATGTCCTTGATCCGCTTGGGCATCTCCTTGAGGAACTCGCCGATCTTGTCCACCGCGCCCGCAGGCAGGTCGACGCTGACGCCGCCCGGCCTGATGTAGGCGTGGTTCATGCGCAGGCCGGTGATGTACTCGAACAGGTCCATGATCATTTCACGATCGCGGTACCCGAAGAGGAACGGCGTGGTCGCGCCCAGCTCCATGCCGAACGTGCCCATCGCGACCAGGTGCGAGGCGATGCGGTTGAGCTCCATCATCATCACGCGGATGGCCTGCGCCCGGTCGGGCACGCGGTCCTCGATGCCGAGCAGCTTCTCCACGCCGAGGCAGTAGGCGGTCTCGTTGAAGATCGGCGAGAGGTAGTCCATGCGGGTCACGAACGTGGTCCCCTGGGTCCACGTCCGGTATTCCATGTTCTTCTCGATGCCGGTGTGCAGGTAGCCGATGACGCCGCGCGCCTCGGTGACCGTCTCGCCGTCGAGCGTCAGGACCAGGCGGAGCACGCCGTGCGTGGACGGGTGCTGCGGGCCCATGTTGACGACCAGGCGCTCTTCCTCGGAGTCGCGCACGCCGGTGACGACCTGGTCCCAGTCGGCTCCGGTGACCGAGTAGACCTTGCCCTCGGTCGCCTCGTCATAAGCGGTGCTCACGAGTGATCCTTCCTACGGTCGTCAACGCTCAGCTCCACAAGGTCGCTCACGCGTAAGACCTCCTCTCATCCGGCGAGGGGATGGTGGCGCCGCGGTATTCGACCGGGATGCCCCCGAGCGGATAGTCCTTGCGCTGCGGGTGACCGTCCCAGTCGTCGGGCATCATGATCCGGGTGAGCCCGGGATGACCGTCGAAGATGATCCCGAAGAAGTCGTACGTCTCGCGCTCGTGCCAGTCGTGACCAGGGTAAACGCTCACCGTGGATGGAATGTGCGGATCGGAGTCCGGAGCGCTCGCCTCGACGCGCACCCGCCGGTTGTGGGTGATCGAGCACAGGTGGATGACCGCGTGCAGCTCCTCGCCCGTCAGGTGCGGGTAGTGGACGCCGGACACGCCGAGCGAGAGCTCGAAGCGCAGCTCCGGGTCGTCGCGCAGCTTCTGGCAGACCTCCACCAGGCGCTCGCGCTTGACGTGCAGGGTCAGCTCGCCGCGGTCCACGACCACGCGCTCGATGGCGTCGTCGAGCCCGAGGGTGTCCACGAGCTCGTCGAAGTAGCTCCCGTACGGGCGGGGCGTGGACATCTGCGGCGCCCGGCGTACGACGAGGCCGCCGTAGCCGGAGGTGTCGCCGGTGTCCTGGGCCCCGAACATGCCGCGCCGGGCGACGGGGGACTCGGGCACCGCCGGGACCGGCGCCTGCGGGGTCTCGCCGCCTTCCGGGCTTCCGGGGAGGTTGTCGGGCGAGGTCACTTCGCGGCCCCCTGATCGATCAGCGGCAGCGTGCGCAGCGCCTGCAGCTCGAGCTCCTCGATCTGCTTGGCCCGGTGCGCGCCGAACTTCATGTTCTGGATCTTGTCGTGCAGCTTCACGATCGCGTCGATGAGCATCTCCGGCCGCGGCGGGCAGCCGGGCAGGTAGATGTCCACCGGCACGATGTGGTCGACGCCCTGCACGATGGCGTAGTTGTTGAACATGCCGCCGCTGGAGGCGCACACGCCCATGGAGATGACCCACTTCGGCTCGGCCATCTGGTCGTAGATCTGGCGCAGCACCGGCGCCATCTTCTGCGACACGCGCCCGGCCACGATCATGAGGTCGGCCTGGCGAGGAGACGCCGAAGCGCGCTCCATGCCGAAGCGCGCCAGGTCGTAGTGGGGGCCACCGGTGGCCATCAGCTCGATCGCGCAACACGCGAGGCCGAAGGTGGCCGGCCATACGGAGTTCTTACGCGCCCATCCGGCGGCCGCTTCGACCGTGCTGAGGATGAACCCGCTGGGGAGTTTCTCTTCAAGTCCCATTTTCAGTCCCAGTCCAGACCCTTGCGGCGCCACACGTACGCGTAGGCGACGAGCACGGTGACGATGAACAGCAGCATCTCGACGAGCGCGAACAGCCCCAGGCCCGAGGAGAGCACGCGGCCGAGGTCGTCCGTCTGCGGAGCGAACGAGACGGCCCACGGGTAGAGGAAGATGATCTCGATGTCGAAGACGATGAAGAGCATCGCCGTGATCATGTATTTGAGCGGGAACCGTCCGCCACCGACCGGCTGGGGCGTCGGCTCGATGCCGCATTCGTAGGCGTCAAGCTTCGCGCGGTTCCAGCGCTTGGGACCGGTGAAGGGAGCGATGGCGACCGAGAAGATCGCGAAGCCCCCCGCGAGAACGGCGAGCACCAGGATGGGCACGTAAAGGTCCATCGCTACGCCTCCTCTGGAGTCGCCGCGCGCGCGGGCGCGCAGCCGGATCTGTTGATTCTGAGATTCATGCTGGTGGCGCGACCTTCGAGAGTGCGTTAATGATCATGTCCGACGCATCGCCTCGCCGGTCGGTGAGATTACCAAGGAGTTTGAGCGCGAAGCGCATCAGCCTCGGGTGGGGCAGCCCGTGCCTGGTGCCGAAGCTCATCACACCCGGCTTCCCAATCGCCTCGACGAACAACCTCCCGAGCGTGAAATATCCGCCGTAGGCGTCCTTCAGTACTCGAGGATAGGACCGCAGGGCCCGCTCCCGTTGCGCGGGGGTGGTGCCCTTGAGGGCCTTCGCGATGACCTCGGCGGCGATCTCGCCGGTCTCCATGGCGTAGGCGATGCCCTCGCCGTTGAACGGGTTGATCGACCCGCCGGAGTCTCCCACGAGCATCAGGCCGCGTGTGTAGTGGGGCTGCCTGTTGAAGGCCATCGGGAGCGCGGCGCCGCGGATCGGGCCCGTCATGTTCTCCTCGGTGAAGCCCCACTCCTCCGGCATCGACCGGCACCAGCGCCGCAGCAGGTCGCGGTAGTCGATGTTGCCGAACTGGGAGCTGGTGTTGAGCAGCCCCAGGCCCACGTTGGAGGTGCCGTCGCCGACACCGAACACCCAGCCGTAGCCGGGCAGCAACGTGTCGCCGTCCCACAGCTCCAGCCAGGTCTCGAGGTAGTCGTCGTCGTGGCGCGGGCTCTCGAAGTACGTCCGCACCGCCACGCCCATCGGGCGGTCCTCCCGCTTGTGCAGGCCCATGCCCAGGGCCAGGCGGGTGCTGTTGCCGTCGGCGGCCACCACCACGCGGCTGCGGAACTCGCGGCCGTCCTTGGTCGTCACGCCCACGACGTGGCCGCTGCGGTCGTCGAGCACGGGGCCGGTGACGGTGACGCCCTCCATGAGGCGCACGCCGTTCTTGACCGCGTTGGCGGCGACGATCTGGTCGAAGTCCTGGCGGGTGCGTACGAGCCCGAAGTCGGGGAAGCGCTCGAGCCGTGGCCAGTCGAGCTCGAACCGGAGGCCGCCACCGACGACGCGCAGGCCCTTGTTCCTGATCCAGCCGGGTGCGTCGATGTCGACGCCCATGTTCTGCAGCTGCTTGACCGCCCGCGGGGTCAGGCCGTCGCCGCAGACCTTCTCCCGGGGGAACCTGGTCTTCTCCAGGAGCAGCACGTCGAGCCCGGCCTGAGCGAGGTAAAACGCGGTTGCGGAACCGGCGGGACCGGCGCCGACGACGATGACGTCTGCGTCAGCCTGTGTGGCTGTTGGCACGGTCACTGGACTGTCCTGTCCCTACACGCTCGAAGGCCTCGGGGTGTGGCGCCTTCGTTCCTTTGTGAACCCCTTCACAAACTTACCGGCCCGCAGTCTACTGCTTTTCCTGTACATAGTGGCAGTCGGGGTGCTGTTCTGTGATCCAAGAGGACGGCGTGTCGCCTGGGGCAGCGCAGTCATGATCGTCACGCTAGCAGCAGGTCCCCCGGCACTCAGAGTCCGGCGAGTGAGGCGATGCAGTCTCGAGATGCTTCTTCGTCGAGAGCCGCCTCCTTGAGCAGATCGAATATCACGGAGTAGCGATAGACCCGCTCCTCGTCCTCCACCACTTCGGCCATCGGATAGTCCTCCGAATAGACGATGTCGCCCGAGACCGGACCGAGCACCGGCATGGAGGGAAATCCGAGGAGCACGAAATGCCAGAAGTTGATGGGGTGCGACTGCTCCAGCAGGAGAACGTGAATGGTGATGTTCGGCCGGTCACCGAGTTTCAGCAGGTGACGTAACTGCTCGCGCATCAGCCCTTCGTCGGCGGCGCCGAACCGGCGGCGCAGGACGGCCTCGTCGATCACCGCCGAGTAGGCCAGCGGCGGATCGGCGAACAACCGCCGCTGCCGGGTCCGCGTCCGGCGCTCGACCTTTCCCGGCGGGACTATCTCCACGGCGCGGGTGAGCCGCGTCATCTCCGCGCAATAGGCATCGGTCTGCAGCAGCCCGGGCACCGCGTTCGAGCCCCACGTCCTGAGCGAGGAGGCGCCGTCCTCCAGCCCGACGAACTCGCGGCCGATCTCGGTGAGCACGTCGGAGTAGGACTCCCACCAGCCCTTGGCCGCGTGGTTCCCGGCGAGCGAGAGCAGCGGCGCGGCCGGCTCCGCCCGATGCGGTAGTGGTCGAGCAGCTTCGCCACGTCCTCGGCCGAGGGCGCGACCTGTCCCGTCTCGAGGCGGGAGAGTTTCGACGTCGTCCAGTGCAGCGACCGTGACACCTGAACGCCGATGAGACCCGCTTCCTCGCGGAGCCACCGCAGCTCAGTGGCGATTTTCCGGCGGCGGAGTGTCGGATTGACTTCCCCGATCACTCGGTCTCCTTTCGGCATTCCGCGATATATGTCCCGCCCGGCCCACGCGCAATCGTCGCCGGGAAGCACCTTTCGCGTTTCGCCAGGAGTCCCTGGACTCATCCCCGCGGGAATTGCACCGGGCGGCCCTGCAGAACACCCTTGGGGTAGCCCGCAGGCAGGAAAGCGGGCCAGCCGGAAATGAGGTTTTCGCCAGACGCGGCCAGGCGGATGGTGGGACCCCATCCGCCCGCCACCGCGCAGCACCCCGACTCTGACCGAAGAGTGGAAATGGGAGCCGCGGACATGACGAGCCGGTCAGCGAACCGCCTCCGCGCAGGTTCAGCCCGGGGGACGATTTCCCAGGAAGCATCCGAAGACAGCCAGGGCACACGATCTCATCGCCACCACGGGCCTGGTCTGGCGATGGAGGACCGAGATCACCGTGTGCCGCGCCGTACCGATGGCCGCCGTCCCGCTGAGCCAGTGGCTGGGGCCGGTGGCGGCACTGCTGCTCGCGGGGGCGGTGTTCGCCGGCGGCGCGATCCCAGGAGTGCGCAGGGCCGCCTTCCACCGCCATCCCCACCGGCCCCATCTGCTGACGATGGAGCTCAGGCGGGCTTGAAGCCTCTGTGCATGGCGACGATCCCCATCGTGAGATTGCGCCAGGCCACCCGTTCCCAGCCGGCGTCCTGGATCGTCCGGGCCAGCGTCGGCTGGTCGGGCCAGTCCCTGATCGACTCGGCCAGGTATTCGTAGGAGTCGTCGTTGGACCCGAAGACCTTGGCCACCTTCGGCAGCATCCGCATCAGGTATTCGCGGTAGACCAGGTCGAACGCGCCGACCGTCACGTGCGAGAACTCCAGGATCACCAGCCGCCCGCCCGGCCTCGTCACCCGCAGCATCTCCCGCAGCGCCTGCGCGGTGTCGTGCACGTTACGCAGCGCCACAGAGATCGTCACCGCGTCGAACGCGTCGTCGGCGAACGGCAGCCGCATCGCGTCGCCCGCGACGAACGGCACCCCCGGCCCGGCCAACGCGTTGCCGCCGTGGCGGCGCACTCCCGTGCGCAACATGCCGAGCGAGAAGTCGGAGGCGATCGCCCGCGCGCCCAGCGTGGTGAACGCGTCGGTGGACGTGCCGGTGCCCGCCCCGAGGTCGAGCACGATCTCACCGGGACCGGCGTCCACGGCGGCGGCCACCGCCTTGCGCCATAGCCTGACCTGCCCGAGGGAGATCACGTCATTGACCAGGTCGTAGCGCCGGGCGGTGCGATCGAACATCGCGGCGACCTCGTCCGGCTGTTTGTCCAACTGAGCGCGCGTCATGCTCACAGCCTATTGGGAGGGGCCGCAGACCTTGCGGTCATGCCCATCCGGGACAATCAACGGAAAGTAGTCTCATGACTACCGAACGTCTGCTAGATATTGGCGAATGCTTGCCCGTGTCGCCCTTGCGGCGATCATCGCCTCGGCCCCCGTCGCGCACACGCGTGTCGTGTCGGCCGACCCGATCGACAGCACCCCTCATGTGCTCGACGGCATCGTCAACGCCATCACCGTCGTCGGGAGCACCGTCGTCGTCGGCGGCTCGTTCAGCGAAGTGAGCGACGCCGCCCGCAGGACGACTTATCCGCGCGACAACTTGTTCGCCTACGACCTGGCCACCGGCCGCGTCCTGCCCGGCTTCGCGCCGAGCGTCGCGGGCCCGGTCTACGGCCTGGCCGCCGGCGACCGGGGCACCGTCTACGTCGGCGGCGAGTTCCACGGGATCAACCACCAGCGGTCCCGCGGGCTGGCCAGGCTCGCGCTCGCCGACGGCTCGCTGGTGCCCGGCTTCGCGCCGCGCATCGGCGGCGGCATGGTGACCTCGCTGGCGCGGCAGGGTTCCAGGCTCTACGTCGGCGGCGACTTCATCAGCCCGCGCACGGCGCTGGCCAGGCTCGACGCCACCACCGGGGCGCCCGACCCGGCGTTCGACATCACGCCGGGCACGCCGCTGACCGCGAACGCGAAGGTCTACGCGCTGGCCGTCTCGCGCGACCGGCTGGTCGTGGACGGCTCGTTCACCACGCTCGACGGGCATTCCAGGCCGCAGCTCGGCCTGATCGACGTCAGCGGCGCCACGGCGAGGGTAGCCCCGTGGCGGACCGACGCGTACGCGCGCAAGTGCAGCAGCGCCTTCCCCTCGTACGTACGCGGCCTCGACTTCTCCCCCGACGGGCGCTATTTCGCGGTCGTCACCACGGGAGGCGCCCGGGGCGGGATGTGCGACACCGCGGCACGGTTCGAGACCTACGCCAAGGGCTCGGCCATCAGGCCGACCTGGGTCAACAGCACGGGCGGCGACTCGCTCTACGCGGTCGCGGTGACCGGGGCGGCGGTGTACGTCGGCGGGCATCAGCGCTGGTTGAACAATCCGCAGGGCCGGGACTCGGCCGGCCCGGGCGCGGTGTCACGGCCGGGCATCGGCGCCATTCATCCGCGGACCGGAAAGGCCCTGAGTTGGAATCCCGGACGGGAGCGCGGCATCGGCGTGAAGGCGTTTTTCCCGCACGGCAGCGGACTACTTGTCGGTAGTGACACAACGAGACTCGGACGGGAGTACCATGCCCGGATTGGCATGTTCCCCCTGCCCTAGTCGTCGTGCGGCTTCGGCCGGTCGATCCTGTCGCTGAGACGCGCGCTCATGGCGTCGCGCTGCTTGGACAGCAACACGTAGCTCGCAATGCCGCTGATCAAGAAAGAAGCCGCGATCAGGATCAGCGGGTTTGTCAGGCCGAGCAGCCACAGCACACCGAGGGTCACGACAAACAGGCCGATCCGCGACGCGGTGTAAACGAGAACGGGACGCACAGGTTCGAGGTTACTCGGACCTGCGTAGCGGTCGCTCTTCGCATCGGACGCGAGCACTGCTACTGTTCCCAGTTAGGGAGTTTCGTAAAGAAACACCCACGAGAGCCCCAAAGAGGCTCTATCATATAACAATCGGGCAGTCAGCTGATAACAACCCGTGATCTTTGCAGAAAACCACGGATAAATCAGGCTTCGCTCGACACACTGGTTACCTGTCCGCCCGCTGGCAGGAAGCGGGATGCGAGGGGGAGAGATTGGTGGAGAGTAGCAGCGAGCGTCTGCTGACCCCAGGAGAGGTTGCCGCCCTCTTCCGGGTAGACCCAAAGACGGTTACGCGCTGGGCTGCGGCAGGCCGCATCAGCAGTATCCGCACCCCCGGAGGGCACCGGCGCTTCCGCGAGTCGGAAGTCCACGCCCTTCTCCGAGGCGAGGACGTTCTTACGGCCGACAGGCCAGCAGGTGAGTCCCCGCGCGTCTGACGTTCCGTCTAGTCGGTGATCCTGCACGGTGGGCCGCATGAACAGCGGTCCGAGCCGCCAGGATCACCGCTGGCGGAACACCCACTGTTCGCGTGCTTCCCGGCCACACTTCCGTACGGTGAGCACGGGGCGGCGCCAACCGCCGACCGTGGCTGGCGCCTGTCCTTTTTCTCCGCCGATCAGGCGTCCTCCTGTCGCGCTTTGAAGGCCAGGAACTCGCGCTCCAGATCGTCGTTCTCCTCTTCCCAGCGCCGGCGGCGCAACTCGGCCTCCTCCTCGGTCAGCGACTCCGGCAGCCACTGCTCGTAGTCGGGGTCACCAGGCTGCAGTTCCACGTACGCGTTGCCGATGAGACGCCCGTCTTCGCTGGTCAGGCTCTGCGGCACGCGCAGGGTCCCGTCCGCGAGCCGGATGACGTACATGGCCGATCACCTAGATTCCGTAGCGCCGGTTGAAGAACAGCATGATGTCGAGCGCCATGCGCGTGTCGCCCCCGAGCATGTCCACGAGGGCCGGACGCTGGCGGGAGGCGATGGCGGCGAAGGCGTCGGCGAAGAACTCCTTGCGGCCCAGCCCTCCTCCCTGACGGTGGAACGTCGAGGCCAGCAGCGGGACGGCCGCTTCGTAGAGGCGTACGAACTCGGGCGAGTCCGACACCCAGTCGCCGTACATCGAGTCGACGTCGTCGATGGCGTGGCCGACCTCGTGCATCATCACGTCAGGGGTGGGCGAGGGGCGGTCGCCGACGACGATCTTGCGGTCGCCGTACGCGCCCGCGCAAATGTCCCAGGTCGCCCGCCCGGACGGCAGCGGGGCGCCGCGTAAGTAGGCCATGTCGTCGAGGTCGGGCACGCCCCCGGGGCCGACGTAGATTCCTTCCAGCCCGGCCGCGAGCAGCTCCTTCAGCCGATCGGGCAGCCTGGCCAGGCTCTCCACGGCCCGAACGACGTCGGCCGGCGGCGGGCCCAGCCGGGCGTCCCACTGGCGGTGCAGGATGGACTCCAGCTTGCCGCAGTGTCGCAGGCCGTCGCCGAGCGAGGGCACGTCCGGCCGGTTGGGCTGGGCTCTGGGGGGCTGGTCGGCGAGCTCGAAGTCGTACCAGGTGTAGCGGGCGCGGTCGACCATGACGGCGGCGGGCAGCCGCTCGCCGCGCTCGCGCACCGCGAACCCGTCCCAGCTCGCCTCCGGCGGACGCCGCCCTCCCTCACCCGGCCACGCCGCCCGCTCCCGCTCGCCAGGCCAGGCCGTTCTCTCCCGCTCGCCGGGCCACGCCGTTCCTTGGCGCTCGCTGGGCCACCCCATCCGCGCTGTCTCGTCGCCGCCCGGCCACGTCACCCGCTCGGACTGCGCGCCACCGGGCCAGGCAGTGCGGCCGGGGTGGCCGCCGAGCTCGCGGTCGCCGGGCCGCCGGCGGCGTTCGGCGCCGTCGTGTCCCCTGGCCGCCGCGCGCGCCTCACGGCGTTTCTCGCGGGCGTTGGACCAGAAGGAGCGGTGAGCGTCGGGAGGCGCCTCGTCACGCCGTGAGAAGAGGTACGAGCCGCGCCGCCACCAACGACCGCGCCGATGCCGCCCCTTGTCACCGTGACCCTTGTCGTGAGAAAAGGCCATCTCACCCCTCAGCGCCTGTGGAGCCCCTAGGACACCGCCGCATCGGGTTCCACCGTACGACGCCGATCTTCCGCTAGTCACCCGAAATGGGACATCGGGCAGCACGATCACGCCGCATGATGGCTTACAGTTCGGGACATGGCAGGTGTTCTGATCGGCCTGGCGCTGCTGGCCTTCTGGCTCTTCTCGCTGTTCGACGTGGTGACCACGCCGGAAGACGAGGTTAGGAACGTACCAAAAGGGCTCTGGATCCTCGTTGTCGTGCTCATCCCGCTGCTCGGCGGCCTGGTGTGGATGGCGCGCGGCCGTCCGCGGGCCCCGCGCGCGGCGTGGCCCGTGCCCCCGGGCGCCCCGGGTCCGGGCATGCCGAAGGGCCCGGACGACGACCCCGACTTCCTCCGTGACCTCGACCGCCGCATGCGTGGCGACGACCTGAGCTAGGGCACGTCGGCGTAGCTGTGCAGCCCCTCGATGAAGATGTTGACCCCGATCAGGTTGAACAGAAGGCAACCGAACGCTAGGAGCTGCACGATGGTCGCGGCCCTGCCCCGCCATCCCGCCGTCGCCTTGGCGTGCAGGTAGGCGGCGTAGGCGACCCACGTGATGAACGACCAGACCTCCTTGGGGTCCCAGCCCCAGTAGCGGCCCCACGCCCGGTCCGCCCAGAGGGCGCCCGCGATGACGGCGAACGTCCACAGCGGGAAGGCGAACACGATCGCCCGGTGCGCCACCCTCTCCAGGTCGGCGCGCGACGGCAGGCGTGACATCCCGTCGCCGCGCACCAGGTAGAGGATGCCGGCCACGCCCGCCAGCGTCAGCAGGCCGCTGGAGATGATGGCGGCGGTGACGTGGATGGCGATCCAGTACGAGTCCAGCGCGGGCATGACCGGCCCCGCGGCGGTGTAGAACACCTTGGACGCCAGCCCGAGGCCGAGCGCGGCGGTGACCGTGACGAAGGCGCCGAGGAAGCGCACGTTGTGACGGAGCTGGGTGCCGAGGAACGCGGTCACGGCGGCGAAGCAGATCGCGACCACGAACTCGTACATGTTGCCCCACGGCCACCGGTCCACGGCCAGGCCGCGGGTGACGATGGCGCCCAGGTTGGCGGCCCAGCCGAGCCAGGTGAGCACGAGGGCCACCGTTCCGGCCCTGGCGGCCCCGGCGGGCGGTTCGGCGGGCGGCGCCGGGACGGCGGATTCGCCGGAGGCGACCACTGACGTCGTCGCCCCGTCAGCGGCCTTCCCCGTCACCGCGCCGACCGCGACCGGCCGCTTGGCCTCGACCGGCGGCGTGGCGGCGGTCTCCGCCTTGCCGGGCCGGGACCGCCCGAAGGCCAGCTCGATCGCGAAGCCGACCATGGCCACGACGTAGAGCAGGACGGCTGCGACGACGAAAAGGTCGCTCAGCTCGGCGAGTTGCTCAGCGGACATCCTTTTCTCCTGCTGATAGAACCTTCACGATGTCGGCGAACTCCTCTGCGAAGCCCGCCGCGGAGCCCTCGGTACGGGTCAGGCCGCCCACGTCGACCCGGCCCTCGGAGATCCGCACGAACACCCTCCGGCGGCGGATCATGAGCGAGAGCGCGATGGCGACGACGGCCGTGCCGGCGGCCACCAGGGCGGGCATCCGCCCCGGGTCGTAGGCGGTCTGGAGCGTGATCCACTCCTTGACGCCGGTGAACTCCAGCTTGCCCAGCCCCTTGGGCAGGTCCACCGACTGCCCCACGGCCAGCGGCTTGGGCGTGTCGGCGCCCATGAACAGGCGGTCGAGCTTTTTCAGCACCTCGGGCTCGGCCAGCGTGTAGACCGACTGCGGTTTGCCCGAGCGCACGCCCAGGTCGCCGGAGAAGGCCCCGAGGATCTGCACCTCGGGATTGAGCTCGCCGGGGAAGGCCGAGGCGTAGCCGCCGTTGGTCAGCGGCACGCTGGTGGGCATGAACTGCAGCAGGAACCCCAGCTGCGACGGCTGCGCGTCGGGCACCTTGACCACGCAGCCCGAGGTCAAGGTGGCCTTCTCCTCGATCAGGCAGGCCACCGGCCCCTCGAAGGCGACCTGCCCCTTGCCGTCGGTGACCTTGAACACGGGCGCGTAGCCGTTGCCGATCAGGTAGGTCTGCGTGCCGTCGATCTCCAGCGGCTCGTTGACCTTGAGCTCGTAGTCGCGGGTGGGCGCGGTCGGCGAGTCGTTGACCTTGAGGTGCGCCGAGTAGTCGAGGGCCTGCCCCCGCTTGTCCCCCGTGACCTGGTAGGCCACCTTGAACTCGGCGAGCTGGAAGGAGAACGGCTCCAGCGACTCGGCCGAGACCTGGCTGCCCGGGATGAACCGGTCGTAGGCGGCCACGGTGTTGGCGAACCCGTCGCCCTCGACGACCAGCACGTTGCCGCGGTAGCCGAAGAGCGAGCCGGCGCCGATCGCGAGCAGGATGCCGAGCAGGGACACGTGGAAGAGCAGGTTGCCGGTCTCGCGCAGGTAGCCCTTCTCCGCCGACACCCAGCCGTCGCCGGCCACGACGCGGAAGCGCAGCTTGCGCAGCCGCCGCGCGGCCTCCTTGACCCCGAGGTCGCCCTCGAAGGAGGCGGAGTGCGGCAGGCGGGACAGGTTCTTCGGGGCGGCGGGCGGCTTGCGGCGCAGCTCGCGCAGGTAGGTCGAGGTGCGCGGGATGATGCAGCCGATCAGCGAGGCGAACAGCAGCAGGTAGACCGCCGCGAACCAGGTCGAGGTGAACACCTCGAAGAGCTGGAACCGGTCGTACCACTCGGCCAGCGCCGGGTTCTGCTCGTAGATCCGGGCGACCTTGTCGGGCTCGACGCCCCGCTGCGGCACCAGCGAGCCCGGCACCGAGCCCAGCGCGAGCAGGAACAGCAGGATCAGCGCCGTCTTCATCGAGGTGAGCGTGCGCCAGGCCCAGCGCAGCCAGGCCACCAGCCCGAACGACGCCTGCCCGGGCTCCTGCTCCCTCTCCAGCTCCTTGACGCTCATCAGATCACCGGCTCGAACGCGCCGATCAGTCCCTGCATGGCCGCGATCATCTCTCCCCATAGCCCGGTCACGAGCAGGACGCCGACGGCCACCATCATGCCGCCGCCGATCCTGGTGATCAGGCGCGAGTGCTTGCGGATGGCCCGGAACGTACGCAGTGCCCGGCTGTAGGCCAGCGCCGCGCCCACGAAGGGCAGGCCGAGACCCAGGGCGTACGCGACGGCCAGGAGGGCGCCCCGGCCCGCGCTGCCCTCGTTGAGCCCGAGCGTCAGCACGACCGCCAGCGTGGGCCCGATGCACGGCGTCCAGCCGAGCCCGAACACCACCCCGAGCAGCGGCGCACCCGCCAGGCCCGCGGCGGGCAGGCGGTGGATGCGCACGTCACGCATGAGCCCGGGCAGCACGCCCAGGAAGGCCAGCCCGAGCACGATGGTCAGCACGCCGAGCACCCGCGTGATGATCTCCGCGTTGCCCAGCATGATCGACCCGAGCCCGCCGAACAGCGCCCCGCTGAGCACGAACACCAGCCCGAAGCCGGCCACGAACAGCGCCGCCCCCAGCACCAGCCGCCCCCGCTTGGGGTCGGCGCTCATGCCGGTGACGTACGACAGGTAGCCCGGCACCAGCGGCAGCACGCACGGCGACAGGAAGGACACCACGCCGGCCAGCACCGCGATGGGGACGGCCAGCAGCAGCGAACCCGAGGCGACGACGTCATTCATCGCGCACCTTGGTCACCGCGTTCATCAGGTCGGTGTATTTGACGGCGCCCAGGGCCCTGGCCGCGATCCTGCCCTGCTCGTCGATGATCAGCGTGGACGGGATGGCCGCGGGCGGCACCGTGCCCTGGAAGGCCAGCGCGACCTTGCCGGGCTGGTCGAAGATGTGCGGATAGCCGGTCTGCTCGGTGCGCTCGAACGCCTGCGCGTCGGCCTGCCGGTCCTTGAAGTCGACGCCGAGGAACTCCACGCCGCTGCCCTTGGTCTTGGCCGCGACCTCCTTGAGCACCGGCGCCTCCGCCCGGCACGGGCCGCACCACGACGCCCAGAAGTTGAGCACCACGACCTTGCCCTTGTGCGCGGCCAGCGAGGCGGTGGCGCCGTCGAGCGTCGGCCCCTCGATCGCGGGCGCGGGCTTGCGCTCGCTCGCCTCGAACACCTGCATCTTCCCGTCGCCCGCGACGAACCGGGTGTCACCAGCCTGCGGTTGACCGCTCTGGTTGCCCGCACAACCGGCGACGAGGACAGCCAGGAGAACGAGGGGAAGGGACTTGGCGCGCACGGAGGAAGATCTCCTTGTACTACAACCGGTAGAGCTTGCAACTCTACCGGTGTGCCTCCGCGCCCCGGACATCAGGCCCCGGGGACGGAAGGTCCCGCCTCCAGGGATCCGGCGGGCTCGCTGTAGCCGATGCTGATCAGGCGGTCGCCGTCGAACGTGAGCGTGGTCAGGCTGGCCAGCGCGCACTGCCGGCGCCGCGGGTCGTGCCAGAGCCGGCGGCCCTCCGCGGCCGACCTGATCGCCCAGATCGGGAGCTGGTGGCTGACGAGCACCGTCTCGTGCCCGCGCGCCGCCGCCCTGGCCTCGTCGATGATCGACTTCATCCGCTTGACGATGACCGGGTACGCCTCGCCCCAGGACGGGCGCAGCGGATTCCAGAAATAGCGGTAGTTGCGCGGGTTGCGCAGCAGGGCCAGGCCCCGGCCCACCTCGCGTCCCTCCAGGAGGTTGCCGGCCTCGATCAGGCGAGCGTCCTGGGTGATCTCGAGGCCGAGCTTCTCCGCGAGCGGGGCCGCCGTCTCCAGCGCGCGTTCGAGCGGCGAGCTGTAGAGCGCGACGATGTCACGGCCCCCGACGGCCTTGGCGACCGTCTCGGCCATGAGCTGACCTGTCTCCGACAGGTGGTAGCCGGGCAGCCTGCCGTACAGGATGCCTCCGGGGTTATGCACCTCACCGTGGCGCAATAGGTGAACGACGGTGGTTTCAGCCATGGTGCGCACAGCCTATCCGCTCGCCCGAGCCTTACGGCCAGGCCCGCGCCGAAGATGTCAGTTCACGGCCCAGGCGTTTTCCTGCTTCCTGCTCACCTCGACCAGCGCCTCGACCATGGCCCTGATCGCGGGGCGGCGGGCGGCGTCCGTACGCCACACCGCGTAGATGCGCCGCGACTGGCGCGGCCGCAGCGGGATCAGCCGCACCCCGTCGGGCACGCAGTCGCGGCCCAGGCGCGGCACGATCGCGCAGCCCAGGCCCGCCGCCACCAGCGCGAGTTGGGTCGGGTACTCGTCGGCCATGCAGGCGATCACCGGCTCCAGCGAGGCGCTGCGCAGCGTGAACACCAGCCAGTCGTGGCAGACCGTGCCGGGCGAGGAGCTGATCCACTGCTCGCTCCGCAACGCGGACAGCTCGACCTCCCGCTCGCCGGCCATCGGGTGACCGGCCGGGACGGCGACGTCCGCCACATCGTCGAGCAGCGTGGCCTTGGACAGGCCCTCGGGGATGGCCATGGGCCGGTTGAGCCAGTCCTGGATGATGCCCAGGTCGAGCTCGCCCCTGGCCACCTCGCGTACGACCCGCTCGGGCTCGCGCTCGTTGAGCTGCACCCACAGATCGGGGTGGCGCTGCTTGAGCGAGACCAGCGCGCCGGGCATGAGGCCGCGCACGGCGGTGGGGAAGGCCGCGATGTTCAGGCGGCCCACGACCTCGCCGCGCAGCGCCTCGAAGTCGGCCTCGGCGGTCTCGACCAGGGCGAGGATGCGCTCGGCGTGCTCGGCCAGCAGCCCGGCGGCGTCCGTCAGCCGCACGCCGCGGCCGTTGCGCTCCATGAGCCGGGCGCCGGTCTCCCGCTCCAGCTTGGCGATCTGCTGGGAGACCGCCGAGGGGGTGACCATCAGCGCGTCGGCCGCCGCCCCGACCGACCCGTAGACGTGAACTGCGTGAAGAGCCTTGAGCCGGTTCAAGTCCAACATGTAAGCCAGCCTAAACGGTTTAGCGTAGAAAGTCTCGCTTGTCGTTGAATGTGTAGCGGATGAAAATAGTTGCATGAGAATCCTGAAGACGAAGAAGCAGCAGACCGGCTCCGTGTCGTACCTCAAGGCGCTCGCCGAGCAGGCTCGCGAGCAGCGGATCCGCTACCAGAAGCCCACTCGCTGAGTGAGCCCCCGCCACCTCGCCCTCGCCGTCGGCCTCGCGGCCGTGTGGGGCTTCAACTTCGTGGTCATGCAGGTCGGCCTGCGACACTTCCCGCCCCTGCTGTACGCGGGCGTCCGGTTCGCCATGGCCGCGTTCCCGGCCCTGCTGCTGGTGGGGCGGCCCGGAGTTGCCTGGCGCTGGGTCGCCGGGGTGGCGGCCACCATCGGGGTGGGCCAGTTCGGCCTGCTGCTCGTGGGGATGCGAGCGGGCATGCCGGCCGGCCTGACCTCTCTCGTCCTGCAGATGCAGGCGTTGTTCACCGTGGTGTTCGCGGTGACGCTGCTCGGGGAGCGGCTCACCGCCCGCCGCGTACTCGGGCTGGCCGTCGCGTTCGGCGGCCTGGCCCTGGTCGCCATCGACTTCGGCGTGTCGGGCCCGATCGGCGCCTTCGCGCTGTGCGTGGCCGCCGCGGCCGCCTGGGGCCTGGGCAACGTCGTCCAGCGCCGCGCCGCGCCACCCGACTCCCTGCGCTTCATGGTCTGGGTGAGCGCCTTCTCCGCGCCCCCGCTCCTGCTCCTGTCCCTGCTGGTGGAGGGCGCGCCCGTGCTGAACTCGCCGGCGGAGGGCTGGCTGTCGCTCCTGTACGTGGCCTTCGTCTCGACGCTGGGCGGCTTCGGCGTCTGGGGCTGGCTGCTGCGTCGCTACGACGCCTCGACCGTGGCGCCGTACACGCTGCTGGTGCCGGTGTTCGGCATGTCGTCGGCCGCGCTCGTGACGGGTGAGCCGCTGTCCTGGCTCAAACTGCTGGCGGCGGCACTCATCGTCTCCGGCGTCCTCTACGCCGGCACCAAGCCCCGCCGCGCACTCGCCCTCAGGTAAGTCGGCAGAGCATCGGCGGTTCAAGGAGCGGTGGACCCGCGAATCAGGGAGAATCGTGTCCGCGGAACAGGGAAAACCAGCCCCGCGAAACAGGGAAAAACCCCCCCGCGAAACTGGGAAACCGAACCCGCTGCACTGTCAATTCCCAGATGAGGGGCAGCATGGATCTTCTACCTCGGCTCGCGGCGGAGTCCCTCAAAGAACTCCTTGCAGAGCTAAGGGTGGTCATCATCAACGGGCCGCGCCAGGCCGGCAAGACGACGCTCTTGCAATCATGCCGAAGGTTCGGGGAGACCACGTTCGTCACCCTCGACGATCCTGCTGAACTCGCCATCGCCAAGGACGACCCTCGGACCTTCGCCCGGCGGCGACCGCGACCGGTGATCATCGATGAGATCCAGCGGGCAGGAGACCCGTTGATCTTGGCCATAAAGCAGGTCGTCGACGAGGACTGGTCTCCTGGCCAGTTCGTCCTATCCGGATCGACCCGATTTCTCAGCATCCCTACCGTCTCGGAGTCGCTAGCAGGTCGCGTGGCCTTCGTGGACCTCTGGCCGTTCGCCGTCAGCGAGCGGGCGGGCGGTGCCGGCGGATTCTGTGACCGCGCGTTCACCGCTCCGGAGTCCTTCACCGGTCAGGAGTCACCGTGGACCCGCGAGGACTACATTCAGCTCGTCAGCCGGGGCAGTTATCCCGAAGCCCTGCGACTGACGTCCCCAGTGGCTCTCCAGGCGTGGTTCCGCGGCTACCTGGACACCGTGATCTCCCGCGACATCCGCGAGTTCGCCCACGTCAACAAGGCTCAGGCGATACCGGATCTGATCGCACTCGTCGCGGCGCGGGCCGGCGGGCAACTCGTTCTCGCGCACATCGCGGAGGGTCTCGGACTCGATGTCGCAACCGTGCGCACATATCTCGCGTACCTGGAGACCGTCTTTCTCGTCTCCTCCGCACCAGCCTGGTCCAACAACCTGACCTCACGGGTGACGCATGCGCCCAAGACCTACGTGACCGACAGCGGGCTGGCCGCCCACTTGATGGACGTGGACGCCGAGTCGCTTCTCACGCCGGGCCATCCCGCTCTCGGCGGCCTTCTGGAGACCTTCGTCTTCGCCGAACTCGTCAAGCTCTCGACCTTCGCCCGGCGGCACGTCACCGTACGCCACTACCGGGACAGGGAGAAGCGGGAGATCGACTTCATCCTCGAACGCCGCGACGGCAGCGTGGTCGGCATCGAGGTCAAGGCGTCGGCCACCCCCAAGAGTGAGGACGCCAAGCATCTGCGCTGGCTGAGAGACAAGCTCGGCGACCGGTTCCAGGCCGGCTACGTCCTCCACCTCGGTCAGACGAATCTTCCCTCTGGAGACCGCATCTTCTTCTCACCCTTGTCGGCGCTGTGGGATCACACGGCACCTGACGCGCTCGCGCCGGCTCTCCCCACCCGTTAGAGCACCGCGGCGGCGGCCTTCGCGGCGGCCGGGAGGGCCTCGGCCACGCGGTTGAGCGCCTCGTCGTCGTGGGAGGCCGACAGGAACCACGCCTCATACGCCGACGGCGGCAGGTAGACGCCCTGGTCGAGCATGGCGTGGAAGAAGGCCGTGAACGCCGCCGTGTTCTGCGTCTTGGCCTCGGCGAAGCTCGTCACCTCGGCCTCGGTGAAGAAGATCGAGAACAGGCTGCCCGCCCGCTGCAGCCGGTGCGGCACGCCCGCCGCGGCGAGCGCCTCGGAGGCGGCCTGGCCGACGGTGAGCGCCGCGGTGTCCACCCGCGCGTACGCCTCCGTGTCCAGGGCGCGCAGCGTGGCCAGGCCGGCGGCGCAGGCCAGCGGGTTGCCCGACAGCGTGCCCGCCTGGTAGACGGGGCCCTCCGGCGCGAGGTAGGCCATGACGTCCGCCCGGCCGCCGAACGCCGCCGCGGGCAGGCCGCCGCCCATGACCTTGCCGAACGTCATCAGGTCGGCCTCCACCGGGTCCAGGCCGTACCAGCCCGCCGGCGAGACGCGGAAGCCGGTCAGCACCTCGTCCACGATGAGCAGCGCGCCGTTGGCCGTGCACAGCTCGCGCAGGCGCGCGTTGAAGCCGGCGCGCGGCGGGACGACGCCCATGTTCGCCGGGCACGCCTCCGTGATCACGCACGCGACGTCCGCCGCCGCGAACGCCTCCTCGACGGCCGCGACGTCGTTGTACGGCAGCACGATCGTGTCCGCCGCCGACGCCCCGGTCACACCGGGCGTGTCGGGCAGCCCGAACGTCACCACCCCGGACCCGGCCGAGGCCAGCAGCGCGTCCACGTGCCCGTGGTAGCAACCGGCGAACTTGATCACCTTGGACCGGCCGGTGAACCCCCTGGCCAGGCGCACGGCGCTCATCGTCGCCTCGGTGCCCGAGCTGACCAGGCGCACCTTCTCGACCGGCGCCACCCTGGCGACGATCTCCTCGGCCAGCTCGACCTCGCCCTGCGTGGCGGTGCCGTAGGAGAACCCGTTGGCCACGGCACCGGAGACGGCCTCGACGACCGCGGGGTGGCGGTGACCGAGGATCATCGGGCCCCAGGAGCAGACGAGGTCGACGTAGCGGTTGCCGTCGACGTCGGTGATGTAGGGGCCCTGGCCCGAGGCCATGAAACGCGGCGTGCCGCCCACCGCGCCGAACGCGCGCACCGGGGAGTTGACGCCTCCCGGCACGATCTGGCGGGCGCGGGCGAACAGGTCCTCGGAGTTCTGTGTACGGCTCACCCGATCCAGGTTAGCCGCGCCCGCCGCCGATCCCGGCAACGCCCCACACCCGCCACCCTGACCGGGCCCTTCGTGGCCCCGCCCCACCCTCCCTGACGTCTTCCGACCGTCCTTCCCCCTGATGCGCCTCCTGGCCTCCCCCTGACGCGCCTCCTGCGGACCGCCGCAGCGTGCGGCGACGGGCCCGGGCCCTGCGCGCGGCTCCGCCTATGCGCCTTCCGAGCACCCGGCTCCCGCGACGGGCCGGCGTGTCCGACCCCTCCTCAGGGGTGCCGCGCGGTCCCCACGCGCACGCGCCGGCCTGCCAGGGCCCGTCAGCGGCCGCCGCATCCCACGGAGCCCGATCCCGCCGCAACGGAGGGGAGTGGCGCGGAGCCCGGGGGCCCGCGAAGGCGGGGTGCGCGGAGGCCCGAGTGCCCGCGGAGGCCCGGCGGCCCACGGAAGGCGGGGGTGCACGGAAGGCGGGGGTGCACGGAAGGCGCGCTTGCCAGCAACGCCCAGGGGCGCCAGATGCCGGAGGGTGCCAGCGAAGCTGGGGGGTGCCACCTGAACCTTGAGGGGCGCGCAGAAGGCGAGGGCGCAGGCCCATGGGAAGCCGCGGAAGGGTCAGGGAGTCGCTGGTTCACGGCCGGGCGGGCGTGAACGGCGGGCGGGCGTGAACGGCGAGCGGGCGGGCGATGGGCCGCCGGGTGGTGGGCCGGGGTCAGTCGGCCAGCCACTCCAGGAGGCGCAGCGGGTCGGGCAAGGGGCGGCCGTCAGGGGGGCGGAGCCAGGTGACGGGCTGGCCGCTGGGCAGGGTGGACGGCGGCGCGAGGACGTAGCTGTCGCGGCAGTGCCACCGCAGCCCCGGCGTGTCGTCGATCGTCGCCGGGTCGCAGTCGAGCTGGCACGACCACCACTCGTCCTCGTCCTCGGGATTGCCCCGGGTGGCCACATAGAACAAGACCCGGTCGCCATTGGCGGCGACCGGGCCGGGATGGGCTCCCGCGGCGTCGATCCGGGTGAGGGCGGACAGGCCGACGGGGAGCGGTACGTCGAACACGTCGAACACGCGCCCCGTGGGCAGGATCACATTGGCCTCGGGCTCGGCCTGCCACCAGCGCGTGAGCAGGGCCGGGTCCGTGGTGGCCTGCATGTGCCAGGCGGGGGACAGCGGGTGGGCACCGGGGTCGGGACAGCCGACGCGGTCGCACGAGCAGGCGCGCGGCCCGTGCCGCAGCGGATAGGCGCCCGGCACGACGGGCCAGCCCATGGCTGCGTATTCGAGCACCGTCCCGATGCGTGTCGGCCGCGACCGCTTTTTGGTACGCCGAGCCAGTGGTACCCCCACCATGGTGTCTCCCGTCGAGTTCCCCGTGCCTGAGGAGGCCCCGGCTCCGGGCGTTGCGCACACGCGGGACACACCAGCACTTGTCATGCACTCTAACCCACAGGCCCCACGAGTTGACGGGAAACCCCTTGGTTAGAGCGTTCGCGCCACTTCCGTGGCCCAGTACGTGAGGATCAGGTCGGCCCCCGCCCGCTTGATCGCGACCAGCGACTCCATGATCATCCGCTGCCGGTCCACCCAGCCGTTGGCGGCCGCGGCCTCGATCATCGCGTATTCGCCGCTCACCTGGTAGGCGGCCACCGGCACGTCCACCTCGTCGCGGAAACGGGCGATGACGTCGAGGTAGGCCAGCGCCGGCTTGACCATGACGGCGTCGGCGCCCTCCGCCAGGTCGAGGCGCACCTCGCGCAGCGCCTCCTCCAGCGGCCCGGCCGGGTCCTGCTGGTGGGTGCTGCGGTCGCCGAACTGCGGCGCGCACTCGGCGGCGTCGCGGAACGGGCCGAAGAAGGCGGACGCATACTTGGCGGAATAGGCCAAAATCGGGATATTTCCGTAACCTGCCCCGTCCAGGGCCGCACGGATCGCCCCCACCTGGCCGTCCATCATCCCGCTCGGCGCCACCATCTGCGACCCGGCCTCGGCCTGGGCCACCGCGATCGAGGCGTACCGCTCCAGCGTGGCGTCGTTGTCCACGTCACCGGACGGGGTGAGGATGCCGCAGTGCCCGTTGTCGGTGAACTCGTCGAGGCAGGTGTCGGCCATCACCACGATGGAGTCGCCGACCTCGGCGGTCACGTCGCGCAGCGCCTTCTGCAGGATCCCGTCGGGATCGTCGGCGGCCGAGCCGCGGGCGTCCTTCACCGCCGGGATGCCGAACAACATCAGCCCGCCTACCCCGGCCTCGGCGGCCTCGTGGGCGGCCTTGCGCAGCGAGTCGCGGGTGTGCTGCACCACGCCGGGCATCGAGGCCACGGGGTGCGCCTCGGAGATGCCTTCCTTGACGAACATGGGCAGGATCAGGTCGGCGGCGTGCAGCCGGGTGCCCGCCACCATCCGGCGCAGGGCCGGGCTGCGGCGCAGTCGCCTCGGACGGGCGACGGGGTATTGCGCGCTCATTCGGCGCTCCTTCCGGGGTGTCGCACGCTCATTTGGCTCTCCTCCTGGCTCCCCGGCGGTTCTGCGAGGGCCGGCGCGGGGTGTCACCCACGGCCAGGGCCGCCTGGCGCTGCTTGGCTCCGTACTCGGCGACCGCGGCGGCCAGGGCGGAGGCGGACGGCTTGTCGGCCATGACGTCGACCCGGAGCCCGAACTCCTCGGCCGTCTTGGCCGTCTGCGGCCCGATGACCGCGATCACGGTCACGTTGTGCGGCTTTCCCGCGATGCCCACGAGGTTGCGCACGGTGGACGAGGACGTGAAGAGCACGGCGTCGAAGCCGCCGCCCTTGATGGCCTCGCGGATGGGCGCGGGCGGCGGGGCGGCCCGCACGGTGCGGTACGCGGTGACGTCGTCGCACTCCCAGCCCAGCTCGGTGAGCCCGGCCACGAGCGTGTCGGTGGAGATGTCGGCCCGCGGCAGCAGCACCCGGTTGATCGGGTCGAGCATCGAGTCGTACGGCGGCCACTCGGCCACCAGCCCCTCGGACGACTGCTCCCCCGAGGGCAGCAGGTCGGGCTTGACCCCGAACTCGACCAGGGCCCGCGCGGTCGCGTCGCCCACGGCCGCCACCTTGAGCCCGGCGAAGGCACGGGCGTCGAGACCGTATTCCTCGAACTTCTCGCGCACCGCCTTGACCGCGTTCGAGCTGGTGAAGGCCACCCACTCGTAGCGGCCGGTGACCAGGCCCTTGATCGCGCGGTCCATCTGCTGCGGCGTGCGGGGCGGCTCGACCGAGATGGTCGGCACCTCCTCGGGCACCGCGCCGTAGGCGATGAGCTGCTCGGACAGGCTGCGCGACTGCTCCTTCGTACGGGGCACCAGCACCCGCCACCCGAACAGCGGCTTGGTCTCGAACCACGACAGCTTGTCCCGCAGCCCCACGGCCTCGCCGACCACGATCAGCGCGGGCTCGGTGAACCCGGCGTGCTTGAGGTCGGCCTGCAGCCGGCCGAGCGAGGACACGACGGTGTACTGCTCGGTGGTGGTGCCGCCGCTGCTGACCGCGACGGGCGTGGTGTCGGGCTTGCCGCCGGAGACGAGGGCCTTGCCGATGGCCACGGCGTCGCCGATGCCGTTGTAGATCACCAGCGTGCCGCGGCAGGCGGCGTGGGCCGCCCAGTCCTGCTCCTGGGCCGCGTCGACGATCCGGAACTCGGGCACGGCGGTCGCCGGCGGGATGCCCGCGTAGGTGAGCACGGCGGTCGCGGGCGGCACACCGGGCACGATCTCGAAGTCCACCTCCGCCGCGGCACAGGCCGCCACCTCCTCGGTGATCGAGGAGAACAGCATGGGGTCGCCCTCGCACAGGCGCACCACGAGCTGCCCCCGTGCGGCGCGCTTGACGAAGTCGCCCTCGGCGACCTCGACGCCCGTGCGGCAGTGGCGCAGCAGCGGGGTCTGCGTCTCCGCGTCGAGCACCACCGCGTCGGCCTTGCCGAGCAGCTCGGCGGCGCGGAGGGTGAGCAGGTTGGGATCGCCGGGGCCCGCGCCCACGAACGCGACGAATCCGGAGGTTGGACTATCGGAGCTCAATGGGAATGCTCCCCCATCAATCTGTCGGCCCCTTCGGCGATCATCTCGGCCGCGAGGAGGCGGCCCAGGTTCGCTGCCTCCGAAGGAGAGCCGGCGGCGGACTTGCGGACCGCTTCGCGGCCGTCTATGGAGACGACCACTGCGGTCAGGTTCAGAGTGTGCCCGTCATCGGCCGCGAAAGCACCCACCGGTGCGGAGCACCCGGCCTCCAGGGCGGACAGCACGGCGCGTTCGGCGGTGACCGCGGAGCGCGTGGCCGGGTCGTCGAGCACGCGCAGGAACTCGATCAGGTCGGAGCGGTCGGAGCGGCACTCGACGGCCAGCGCGCCCTGGCCGGGCGCGGGCAGCAGCTCCTCGACCTCGAAGATCTGGGCGATGTCAGCGCTGCGGCCGATCCTGGTCAGGCCGGCCGAGGCCAGCACGACCGCGTCGAGCTCGCCCGAGGTGACCTTGCCGATGCGCGTGTCGGCGTTGCCGCGGATCGGGACGTATTCCAGGTCGGGGCGCAGCGCGCTGAGCATGGCCACGCGCCGGGGCGAGCCGGTGCCGACCCTGGCCCCGGGCGGCAGGTCCGCGAACTTGTGCATGCCGACCAGCGCGTCGCGGTGGTCGTGACGGGCCGGGATGGCGGCCAGCGTGAAGCGCGGGTCCTGCTTGGTCGGCAGGTCCTTCAGCGAGTGGACGGCGAAGTCGACCTCGTCCTCGATCAGCTTGTCGCGCAGCGCGCTGACGAACACGCCCGTGCCGCCGAGCTGCGCGAGGTGCGCCTTGGTCACGTCGCCGAAGGTCGTGATGCCGACCAGCTCCACCGCGCGCCCGGTGCGCTGGGTGTAGGCGTCGGCCACCATGCCGGACTGCGTGGTCGCCATGAGGCTGCGGCGGGTGCCGAGACGCAGGGTCCCCAACCGCGACATCACAGCTCCACCTCCCTCACGGCCTCGGGCATCTTCGGATCCAAATTGAACAACTCACGCAACGCTTCCGCATAATGATCGCCTCCTGGGCAGGTGGCGAGCTGCTTGACACGCACAGTCGGCTCGTGGAGCAGTTTGTCGACGACCCGCTGAACGGTCATGGCGACCTCGTCCTTGACCCGCTCGTCGAGGTCGGGCACGCGCATCAGCAGGCGGCCCAGCTCCGACTCGACCACGCTCGCCGCCTTGCTGCGCAGCGCCACCACGGTCGGGGTGACCTTGGCCGCCCGCTCGGCGTCGAGGTAGGCGCGCAGCTCCTCGGCGACGAGGGCGCGTACGGACTGCACGGCGTCGCCCTCGCGCGAGCCGATGCCCGACTCCTGGATCGTCTCCAGGTCCACCAGCGTGACGCCGGGGACGGCGCGCACGGCCGGGTCGATGTCGTGGGGCAGCGCCAGGTCCAGCAGGAACGCGGGCCGGCTCAGCATGCCGGGGGTGATGACATGGCGGCCGGCGCCGGTGCAGGTGATCACCAGGTCGGCCGTGGCCAGCTCGTCGGCCACGGCGGCGAACTCGACCGCCCGCCCGCCGACGGACTCGGCCAGCCGGGCGCCCCGCTCGTACGTACGGTTGGCCACGACGATGTCGGTGACCCCGGCGCGCGCCAGCGTGACGGCGGCCAGGGAGCTCATGGAGCCCGCGCCGACCACCAGGGCGCGCCGCCCGGCCAGGTCGCCCGCGAGGGCGAGGCCCGCGGAGACGAGGGAGGCGCCGTGCTTGTCGATGCCGGTGTCGTGGTGCGCCCGCTTGCCGACCCGCAGCGCCTGCTGGACCAGGTCGTTGAGGGTGGCGCCCACCGTGCCCTGCCGCTGGGCCAGCTTGAGCGCCTGGCGGACCTGCCCGAGGATCTGGCCCTCGCCGACGACCATGGAGTCGAGGCCGCACACGACGGAGAACAGGTGCTCGACCGCCCGCTCCTCGTAGTGCACGTAGAAGTGCGGCGTCAGCTCGTCGACCGGGACGCCCGAGTGCACGCCCAGCAGGTTGCTGATGGCGGTCACGGCGGCGTGGAAGCGGTCGACCGTGACGTAGACCTCGACCCGGTTGCAGGTCGAGACCACCATGGCCTCCGCGACGCAGGGGTCGCTCTGCACGTCGTGCAGGAGCTTGATGAGCGCGTCGCCCGTCATCGAGACGCGCTCGAGAAGAGCCACCGGCGCGGTTCGGTGGCTTAGTCCGATAGACAGAACACTCATTGACTGTCCACCGCCATGAGTGGCCCCCCAGCCTTGCGTTGCTCGTGGAACGCGAGAATCTGCAGTTCGATTGATAGGTCGACTTTACGGACATCGACGCTGTCCGGTACGGAAAGTACGACTGGCGCGAAGTTCAGGATGCTGGTTACGCCCACGGCGACCACGCGATCGCAGACCTTCTGCGCCGCTGCCGCCGGTGTCGCCAGAACCACGATCGAGACTCCACGCCGCTTGATGACGGCTTCCAGTTCGTCGATGTGCTCCACATTCAATCCCGCGATGGTGTCGCCCACGACTTCGGGGTCGGCGTCCACGAGCGCCGCGACCCGGAAGCCCCTGGAGACGAAACCGCCGTAGTTGGCCAGCGCGCGACCGAGGTTACCGACTCCGACGATCGCGACCGCCCAGTCTTGCGTCAGGCCGAGCTCGCGGGAGATCTGGTAGACGAGGTATTCGACGTCATAGCCTACGCCGCGGGTGCCGTAGGAGCCGAGGTGCGACAGGTCCTTGCGCAATTTGGCGGAGTTGACGCCGGCCGCCACGGCCAGGTCCTCCGAGCTGACGGTCGCGACGCCCCGCTCCGCCATCCCGTGCAGCGCCCGGAGGTACAACGGAAGCCTGGCGACCGTCGCCTCGGGTATACCGCGGTCACGGGGCTGGGACGGGCTCTTCACGTGCCGGTGCTCCAGGGGACGGGCGGCTTGGGGACCGCGTGACGGGAATCGAACCGTCTTTCAGGTTAATCCCTTTGTGAACCGATGCACAAAGTCAGCGGGGTACGGTTGCGTTATGCATCGCATCACGTTGCTCGGCAAGCCCGGCTGTCACTTGTGTGACGACGCGCGAGAGATCATCGCGAGGGTCGCGGGCGAGCTCGGCGTGCCGTGGGAGGAGGTCAGCATCGACTCCTCCGACGAGCTCAAGGAGAAATACTGGGAGATGATCCCGGTCACGCTGATCGACGGCGTGCAGCACGACTTCTGGCGCGTCGACGAGAGCCGCCTGCGCGCCGCGCTCACCACCTGAGCGGGCTCAGTACATCGCGGTGGGCAGCGGCACCACCTTCGCGGCGTTGACGGTGAGCTCGATCACATTGGTGGCCAGCACCATGGCCTGCCGTTCGTTGACGAACCTCTCCACGTGCGGCTGCCGCTGGTGGTCGCGGTAGGCGACCTCGTCGCGGTAGAGCTCGTAGACGATTCGCTGCAGCGGCGCCGACTTCACCGCGTGGCAGGCGTAGACCAGCGTGTCCGGCTCGCCGCGACGCACGGCCTCGACGGTCGCCTCGGCCAGGCGGTCGAACGCGTCGCCGGCCCCGTCCATGATCGTGAAGACCGTGAGCAGGCCGTAGATGGTCGGTGAGGGCTTGCCGGAGGCGGGCTGCTGCCGCGGCGCGGGCGAGAACACGTCGGCGCCGGGGAAGACAGCTCCCGTCCCGGGCACGGCGTAGTCGGGGCGCTGGGGCGGGGCGCCGTTCATGATGTAGCCGGTCGAGGGGCCCGCGTCGGGCGGCGGGGCCATGCGGGCGGCGTAGTCGACCTCCTGGTCGCCCGCGCGGTATTCGGCCACCAGGTCCCCCAGCCCGGACGCCCGGCGCGGCGGCGCGGGCGGCAGGTCGGCGGCGGGCACGGGCTCGGGCATGCCCATCGGCTTGGGCCTCTCGTCACGGAACATCGGGCGGTCGCCGACCGGCATCTGGCGCTCGTCCAGGGGCATGGGCCGCTCCTCGCGGTGCTGGGCACGCTCGTCGCGGCGCTGAGAGCGCTCGTCACGGCGCGCGGGCCGCTCGTCGCTGTCAGGACCGAAGTCGTCCTCGTCGTCGTCCTCGTACGGCGCCAGCGGCCGCAGCACGGTGTACCAGACCGCGGCCCCGGCCACGGCCAGCAGCGCCGTGGTGAACAGCGCCGGCACCGGGAACCTCATCGCGCCCACGAGCGCCAGCCCCGACGGGACGATGACGACGGTCGCGTGCAGGTTGTCGGTGTCGTATTCGTCACCGCTGCGCCACTTGAGCCCCGCCACGACCAGCATCGCCAGCATGACCAGCACGGCGACGGCGTGCACGCCGATCAGCAGGTAGCCGGGCGGGATGTTCCAGTGGTTCGCGGCGGAGGGCAGGGACTTGCCCATGTCCGTGTTCTTCAGCGGGTCGAAGACCATGATCACGGCGGCGACGACGGTCAGCGCGATGCCGAGCAGCCACGCCAGGAACCTGGGCGGCACCTTCTCCGACAGCAGCTGCACGAGCCCGATGGCCAGCCAGAGCGGCGCCAGCAGCGATCCGGTCACCTGGTAGATCCGGAAGGTGACCTCGCCGAAGCCCATGAGGTAGCCGATGCCGATCACGACCAGTGAGAGGCAAAGGGCCACGACTGCAACGGTCCAGGCGATCAACCACCCCTCGGGCTCGTCGCGCAGTCGTTGGATCAGGGCACCTGCCGCGATCGCGGCCAGGAGCGCACCGGCAAGAGCTATGACAGCAACGAGGATCTCCATGGTGACTCCAATGCTGCCGGACGATGCCTCCCAGCCGGTAGCCGAAGAGGGAACGGGTCGGTCCAACACGGTATCCGCCGATTACGCCTAGTCATGCCAGGACGATGTGGATTGTGAATTTTCCGGTTGATTTCTAGAGTGTTCGAGCACGCCGCACCCCTTACCCCTAGGGATACCGGATGCCTGACTCGTCGCCGTTCGCCGGGCTGCTGGCGCCAGCGGTCGCTGGACCTGCCCGGACGGGCGAGCTCGCCGTGCGCGAGGACGTCCGTGACAGCGGGCGTGAAGACGTGCGCGAAGACGCGCGGGACGGCGTGCCCGACGACCTGCGTACGCTGGTGATGCACGCCAAGAACGGATGCACGCAGTCCTTTGGCACGCTCTATGACCGCTACGTCGACCTCGTCTACCGCTACATCTACTTCCGCGTGGGCTCCCACCCGCTGGCCGAGGACCTCACCAGCGAGACGTTCCTGCGCGCGCTGCGCAGGATCGGCGACTTCACCTGGCAGGGCCGCGACTTCGGGGCCTGGCTCGTGACCATCGCGAGGAACCTGGTGACCGACCACTTCAAGTCCGGGCGCTACCGGCTGGAGGTGCCGACCGGAGAGGTGATCGACGTTCCGCTCGACGGCTCCCACATCCCCGAGAACGCCGTGGTCACGGCCATCATCAACGACCGCGTGCTGCGTGCCGTACGCGATCTCAATCCCGAACAACAGGAATGCGTGGTCCTGCGCTTCCTGCACGGCCTCTCGCTCGCGGAAACCGCGCTGATCATGGGGAAGAAGAGTGGAGCGATCAAAGCGCTGCAGTTCCGGGCCGTACGGGCGCTGGCCAGGGCTCTCAAGCACGACCTGGCGTAACCTCCGCCATCGGCCCCTCGTTAGGCAAGTGTCATGGCCTGGTCGGTCAGGGAGCTGTCATGAGTAGTGCGCGCAGGCGGCGGGAGCGCGTGCTCGAACACCTCACGGAGCTGAGGGAGCTGCCGCTCGGCGGCGCGCCGGAGCCTGCCTTCAGGGACCGGCTGCGCGCCGAGCTGCTGTCCGGCGCGCTCGCCGAGGAGCGGGAGGCGCCGGCCGCGCCGGCGCGCCACCGCCGCCCGGCCCGGCGCCGGCCGCTGCTGTCCCAGCTCGCCGCCGTGGGGCTGGCGGCGGCCATGATGGTCTCCTCCTTCGCCACCTACCGGGCGGTGCCGGGTGATTCGCTCTACCCGCTCAAGCGCGCCGCCGAGAGCACGCTCGTCCGCCTCAGCACCGACGACGCCGAACGCGGCGAGCGCGAGCTCGCCTCGGCCAAGACCCGCGCCAAGGAGGTCGCCAGCCTGCTCGGCTCGTCCACCGACGGCCCGCTGATCGACAAGACGCTGGAGGACATGGAGGAGTCGACGCGGGCGGGCATCAGCCGCCTCGAACGGACCGAACCGCGCTCACCGAAGATCAAGACTTTCGCGCGGGACCAGAAGGAGACCGTCAAGCCGATGCTCCAGCAGCTCAACGAGGATCAGCTGGCCCAGGCGGAGGGGTACCTCGACTACATCGAGGGTCTGGTCGCCCCTGAGTAGGAAAGTAAGCTGAAGCCCATGTGGCGGCTTATGCGACGACGACAGGAAGTCCGGCCGGAGGTCGCCGGTGAGGCCGCGGCGCGAGCGGCGGTCACCGTCGCCCCGGTCGCCCCGGTCGAGCCCGACCTGCAGGCCGCGGCCTTCTTCGACGTGGACAACACGATGATGCGCGGCGCGTCGATCTACCACTTCGCCCGCGGGCTGGCCACCCGCGGCCTGTTCACGACGTCCGACCTGTTCAAGTTCGCCATCGGGCAGGCGGTGTTCCGGCTGCGGGGCAACGAGAACCCCGAGCACATCGCGGTGGCCAGGGAGACGGCGCTGGCCTTCGTCGCCGGCGCCAAGGTCGACGACGTCGTACGCCTCGGCGAGGAGATCTACGACGAGGTCATGGCCGACCGCATCTGGGGCGGCACCCGCGCCCTCGCCCAGAGCCACCTCGACGCCGGCCAGCGGGTCTGGCTGGTCACCGCCACGCCGATCGAGCTGTCCAGGGTCATCGCGCAGCGGCTCGGCCTGACGGGCGCGCTCGGCACGGTCGCCGAGACCAGCAACGGCGTCTACACCGGGCGGCTGGTCGGCGACCTGCTGCACGGACCCGCCAAGGCCGAGGCCGTGCGCGCGCTGGCCCGCCGGGAGGGGCTGGACCTGACGCGGTGCACGGCCTACAGCGACTCGGCCAACGACCTGCCCATGCTGTCGCTGGTCGGCAACGCGGTGGCGATCAACCCGGACAGCGAGCTGCGCGAGCACGCCAGGAAGCACGACTGGCCGATCAAGGACTTCCGCACGGGCCGCAAGGCCACGCTCACGGCCCTGCCCATCGCGGCAGGCGTCGGGGCGGTCGCCGGCGGCGTGGCGGCGGGCCTGGCCCTGCGCCGCCACTACCGCCGGTCCTGAGCTACTCCTTCAGCGACTCGAACAGCTGGTCCGCCTCCGGCTGCGCCCACTCGATCCGGTTCCTGTCCTTCGCGTGCGGCTTCCAGGGCACCGCCAGGAAGGTCATCTTGGTGCCGGCCAGCTGCGTGCCCAGCTCGTACATCTCCTCCAGGCTGAGATCGGTCCTCACCTTCTGGCGCAGCACGGCGAGCAGGTCCTTGAGCTTGCCGGGCTCGGCGACCACCCGCTGCGCCTTCTTCAGCATCGCCAGCACGACCGTCTGCTGCCGCTTCAGCCGCGCGATGTCGGAGCCGTCCCCGTAGCCGCGCAGGCGCACGTAGCCGAGGGCCCGCTCGCCGTCGAGCACCTGCTCGCCCGCGGAGAGCCGCAGCTTGGAGGCCCGGTCGTCCACCGGCTCGGGCACCTTGACGGTCACGCCCCCGAGCGCGTCCACCATGTCCTTGAAGCCGGCGAAGTCCACGTCGATCGTGTAGTCCAGGCGCAGGCCCGTCAGCTTCTCCAGCGTCGTCCTGAGGCACGCGGCGCCACCCTTGGCGTACGCCGAGTTGATCATGTCGATCCGGGCCGGCTCCGAGCCGCAGGGCGCGATCCGCACCATCGAGTCGCGCGAGATGCTGACCGCCGTGGCCCTGCCCCGGTCGGCCGGCACGTGCACGATCATGATCGTGTCGGAGCGCTGGCCCGCGTCCTGGCTCCGCGGGCCGTACTTGGCGTTTCCCGCGCCCTGCCGCGAGTCCGAGCCGATCACCAGCACGTTCCTGGCGCCGCTCACGTCCGCCCGATCGGCCCCGGCCGGCGGCGCGGCCGTGTGCCGGGTGCCGATGAGCACCGTGGGCACCGCGACGGCGGTGGCCGTGGCGGCGGCCACGAGGCCGGCCGTCCACCAGCCCGTCCACCTGCGCCGGGGGCGGGCGCGCAGGAAGCGGTGCCGCTGGCGGGCGAGGGTCGCGGGCGGTTCGTGCTCCAGCTCTCCCCCGAGGTCCCGGAGCAGCTTCAGGTCGTCCATCGTCACTCCTCCTCCATCGGGTTGGCGTCGCCGAGCGCGGCACGTACCTTCCGCCTGCCCCTGTTGAGGCGGGAGCGCACGGTTCCGACGGGGATGCCGAGCGCTCGCGCGACCTCCTCGTACGTGAGATCGCCCCAGGCGATCAGCAGCAGGACGTCGCGGTCCTTGGCGGGGAGCGCGGCCAGCGCGCCGGCCAGCTCCGCGCGGACGGCCTGGGCGGTCACCCCGGCCGCCACCCGGTCGGCGGGCGACTCCACCTCGGAGTCGACAGGGGCGCGCAGGAGGGCCCGGTAGCGGGCCGCCTCCGTGCGGTGGTGCCGGGAGACGAGCTTGGTCAGGATGCCGAACAGCCAGGGCCGGGCGTCCGGGTACGCCAGGTCGTAGCTCCTCCTCCGGGAGAAGGCGACCAGGAAGGTCTCCCCGACGAGGTCCTCGGCGGGCTCGGGGCCGAGGCGTTTGGAGACGTACCTGTAGAGCATGGCGGAGTAGCGGTCGAAGAGCTCGGCGAACGCCTCGGGCTCGGTCCACGAGGCGCTCACGAGCTCCGAGTCCGCACCCTTGACGGCGGGTTGCGTGATCATCTCCGCCCTTCTGTGGGGGATCGGTCACGGATGTCTTGCCACAACCCGCCGTTCGGGTTCACAGCTCCTTGAGCTGGCCCCCGTCGATCACGAACTCGGCACCGGTCGTGCTGCCGGATCGGGGGGACACGAGCAGGGCGATCGCGTCGGCGATCTCCTGCGGGTGCACGAGCCGCCCGGTGGTCAGCTTCATCATCGCAGGGGCGACCTCGGAGATCACACTCTCCTTGTCCGACCCGGCCAGCCCGGCGATGACCTCGGCCGCGCCGCCCTGCCTGGTCCACCAGTCGGTCAGCACCGGCCCGGGCGAGACGGTGTTGGCCCTGATGCCCTGGGGGCCGTACTCCTCTGACAGCGACTTGCCGATCGCCAGCACGGCCGCCTTGGCCGCGCTGTAGTCCACGTTCATGGCGCCGGGCTGCCTGCCCATCGTCGAGGACACGTTGACGATCGAGCCGCCGCCCCGCTCCAGCATGACGGGCACCGCGGCCCGGATCATGCGTACGACGGCGAACACGTTGAACTCGAACATCGCCCGCCAGTCCTCGTCATCGGGCGTCATGAACCCCACCCGCGGCAGGGTCGCCCCCGGCGGCGGCCCGCCGGCGTTGTTGACCAGGATGTCCACCCCGCCGAACTCCTCGACCGCACGGGCGACGACCCGGGCCGGGGCCTCCGGGTCCATCAGGTCCACCGCGACGTGCGTCACCTTGCCATCGACGGGGGCGGGCGTGCGCGAGGCGGTGACCACGTGGGCGCCCTCCTCGGCCAGAGTGCGGGCGACGGCCAGGCCGATGCCCTTGGACGCGCCCGTGACGACGGCGACGCGGCCGGAAAGCTGCAGATCCATGGGAGTTCTCCTCCGGTGTTCGGCGATATCGGTTGCTGAACACCGGGGCGGCCGCGGAGGTTGCAGCCCTCAGAGGAACGGCGGGAAGGCGTGGCCCCTGCGCAGGCGCAGCTCGTTGAGCAGCTGCTGGATGACCTCGCGCACGTGGTCGGTGATGTTGAAGACGGTCATGGGGTCGTCGGCTGCCGACGGGTCGTACTCGTCGGTGCGGATCGGCTCGCCGAACTCGATCATCCACTTCGACGGCAGCGGCACCAGGCCGAGCGGGCCGAACAGCGGGAAGAACGGGGTGATCGGCAAGTAGGGCAGGCCCAGCATCCTGGCCAGGAACTTGAGGTCGCCGATCTTGGGATAGATCTCCTCGGCCCCCACGATCGCGGTGGGCACGATCGGCACCCCGGCCCGGATGGCCGAGGCCACGAAGCCGCCGCGGCCGAAGCGCTGCAGCTTGTAGCGCTCGGAGAACGGCTTGCCGACGCCCTTGAACCCCTCGGGGAACACCCCGACGAGCTCGCCCTTGCGCAGCAGCCGGTCGGCGTCCTCGCGGCAGGCCAGCGTGTGGCCGGTCTTGCGCGCCAGGTGGCTGAGCAGCGGGAGCTGGTAGACCAGGTCGGCGCCGAGCAGCCGCAGCGGCCGGCCGGCCTCGTCGTGCAGTGCCACCTGCAACATCAGCGCGTCCATCGGCAGGGTGCCCGAGTGATTGGCGACGATCAGGGCGCCGCTGTCGTCGGGGATGTTCTTGAGCTCGACCGTCTCCACCCGGAACCAGTGGTTGTAGAGCGGCCTGATCAGCTCGAGGACCACCTTGTCGGTCAGCTCGGCGTCGTAGCCGAACTCGTCGACCTCGTAGTCGCCCGTGACCCGCCTGCGCAGGAAGGCCAGCATCCTGGCCATGGGGTCGGGCTCCTCGAAGGAGGGTGCCGCACTGATCGGGATCACGCGGGCCTCTTCCTCGTGGGGAACGCTCAAGTGAGGACACCTCCGAACGGCCGCAGGCCGCGGGAGCGCAGGTAGTCGTCGAAGGCCGCCCCGGTGGTGAACTTGGGCTTCCAGCCCAGCTCCGCCTCCAGCCTGGAGGTGTCGACGGCGCGGCCGTGGCTCATCAGCCTGACCTGCTCCGGCGAGTATTCGACCAGCCCGATCTTGCGTACGGCGCTGCCCAGCGCCCTGAAGGCGGGCGAGAACAGCGGCAGCGACGGCCGCCCCGCCCTCCGGGCGCACTGCGACAGCAGCAGCACGCCTGCCCCGGCCACGTTGTACGTGCCGGGGTGATCCTCGGTCGCCATCCGGCGCAGCACCTCGACCGCGTCGTCCTCATGGACGAACTGCAGCCGCGGGTCGAAGCCGAACACGGTCGGCAGCACCGGCTGGGTGAAGTAACGCGTCAGCGGCGAGTCGACGCCGGAGCCCATGAAGTTGGCGAAGCGCAGCAGCGACACCGTCACGTCGGGACGGCGCCGGGCGAAGCCCCGCACGTAGCCCTCGACCTCGACCGCGTCTTTGGCGTAGCCGTGGACGGGGCCGTCGTGCGGCTCCAGGTCCTCGGTGAACACCGCCGGATCGCGGGGCGACGAGCCGTAGACGGCGGTGGTGGAACGCACCACCACGCGCCGCACGGTCGCCGACCGCTGGCAGGCACCGAGCAGTTGCATGGTGCCGATGACGTTGTGCTCCTTCATGGCGGCCCTGCCACCGCTCCGCGAGGGAGCGCTGACCAGGCTCATGTGCACAACGGTGTCGATGTCCGCGGCCGCGATCACCTGAGCGATGTCGGGGCTGCGCAGATCGACCCGGACGAACTCCGTCCGGCCGAGAGAGATGCCGCCTTCTCGCGTCAGCGAGGAGGGCGGCACGGTGTCCACTCCGATGACACGGCTGATGTCCGGGTCCGCCGCCAGAACGCTCGCCACCCGGGCGCCTATGTGGCGCGAGACCCCGGTGACAAGCACGGTGTGGGTCATCAGCGCCTCGCAGCTGCGTCGGTTACTTCTTGTTACGCCGCTGGATGCGCGTCTTCTTGAGCAGCTTGCGGTGCTTCTTCTTAGCCATCCGCTTGCGGCGCTTCTTGATGACAGAGCCCACGGGACCCCCAGGTACTGATAGCAAGTCTGAAACGGAGTGCGAGCGCACACCGGCTCACAGACTACCGGCGATCCATGGTAGATCGCCCCTCGGGGGGTGAGAGCCCGGTCGCATGTGCGGCGGCCGGGCCCCTCCCGCGACAGCATTCACGACACGGTCTGGCGTGTCGCTACATCAACCTGCCTCGATGTAGGCCTCCCGCAGATAGTCGTGTACCGCCTGCTCAGGCACCCTGAACGATCGGCCGACTCTGATGGCCGGCAGCTCGCCAGAGTGGACGAGCCGGTACACCGTCATCTTGGACACCCTCATGACCGTCGCCACTTCTGCGACGGTCAGGAACTTCACCTCGCTGAGAGGTCTTTCGCCTGCACCCATCGGACGCCTCTTCCGCACGTGTTTCCGGGTTATCCCCACTGGTGCCATTGCTCACGCACGTGTACTGCCGTCAGCGTAAGTCGGGACTCCGAGTGCGCAAACCCCCTATTTTCTCAGCCGACGGAGCCACCTGTCAGCCGAACCAGCGAAATCGCTGGCCAGCAGCCGGGCCGAGCACCTCACTCGGACGTTGGAACTGTCCAAGCTGCCACACATAAGAGTCGCCGGAGCCCCATCAAAAGTTGGCAAAGGGACAGCGAGCCCCTTGGAATGCAGGCGCGAAAAGACGGTATGGGGATGACCGAATCGGACTCAAAGGGCGCGTGAGACTTCTGTGACTAGTCTCTCGGTCAGCGGAGCGTAATAACGCGGTAGCACATTGTCGTCAAGTGGCACGACCACGTCAATCTTGCCCTCCGCCTCCCCGACGAACAGCCCGGGGTCGTTGCTGTCGGCGAACGCCACTGTCGGCACACCGGCCTCTCCGGCCGCTCCCGCCCAGCCATGATCGGCGATCACCAGATCCGGCAGGTCGTCGCCGAGCTCGCCGAGCATGTGGCGCATCGGGGCGGAGTCGTGGGTGTGCACCAGCGCGCCCCGGTCGTCGAGCATGGCGATGTCCTGCAGGTAACGGATCCTTCTGGGACGACCGAAACTCGACCCCGCGTACGTCCAGCCCTCGGCGGGCGACAGCAACCGCGCGCCGCGCGCGGCGCAGAGGGCGGCCAGCGGCAGGTGCACGGCCAGCAGGCCCGTGGGGTGCCCGGTGGCGAACAGGATGCGCGGGCTCGGCCGCGTCAGCACGGCGGCGATGCGCTCGGCCATGGCGTCGATCGCGTCGATCGTCAGCTCGGGGTCGATGGTGTCCTGGCCCCAGCGGTGTCCCGGGTCGGAGACCACGCCCGCGGACTTGGCCATCAGGGCCAGGATGTCGCGGTAGGACCACGGCTGGTCGAACGTCAGGCCCAGCGCGTAGTAGGGATCACCGTTGGCCAGCGAGCTGTAGTGGTCGAGGTTGTTCTCGCGAGAGGTCGCGACATCGCCGGCTATGCGGCTGTAGACAAGTTGTTCTCGGAGTTCGTCGCGGCTCAGCACTGCTTCTTTCCTCGTCAGGGCATCGGATCGAGGCCGTGCAGGGGGAAGACCGCGTGCCGGGTCGCCATGACCGCACGGTCAATGGGGTCCGCTGGATCATAACCATCGGAGAAGTCGCGAAATTCCGGGTTTCGGCCGTCCGTCATGGTAAGGGGCGGGGTCTCGCCCGTCCGCTCCCGTACGAACTGGCGCCATTCCTGGCTCGTCGGCGTGGCCGGATCGAGCGGGTGCCCCGCCATCTCGGCGATGAGGTGCGTCCACGCCCGCGGCACCACCTGGACCAGCTCGTAGCCGCCACCGCCGGTCGCGATCCACCGCCCGCCGGCCGTCTCGTGGGCCAGGCGGTGCAGGGCGGCGTACGCGGCCCGCTGGCCGTCCACGCTGAGCATCAGGTTGGCCAGCGGGTCGAGCGCGTGGCTGTCGCAGCCGTGCTGGGTCACCAGGATCTCCGGCCCGAACTCGTGCAGCAGCGGCGGCACGACCGCGTGGAAGGCCCGCAGCCAGCCGGAGTCGCCGCAGCCGGCCGGGAGCGCGACGTTGACGGCCGTTCCGTCGACGCCGGTCTCCTCCGGGAACCCGGTGCCGGGGAAGAGCGTGCGGGGGCTCTCGTGCAGGCTGATCGTCAGGACCCTGGGGTCGTCGTAGAACACCGTCTGCACGCCGTCGCCGTGGTGGACGTCGACGTCCACGTACGCGATGCGGCCCACCCCCCGCTCCAGCAGCCAGGCGATGGCCAGCGCCGGGTCGTTGTAGACGCAGAACCCGCTGGCCACGGCGGGCATCGCGTGGTGCAGCCCGCCGGCGATGTTGACCGCGTGCTCGGCCGAGCCCTCCCAGACCGAGCGGGCGGCGGCCAGGGAGGCGCCGGCGATCAGCGCGGAGGCCTCGTGGACGCCCGCGAACGCGGGGTTGTCGGTCGTGCCGAGCCCGGCGGTGAGGTCGGGCCGGCCGGAGGCGGACACGCGCTTGACGGCCTCGATGTAGCCGCGCTCGTGGACCAGGGAGAGCTCGTCGTCGGTCGCGGGCGCGCAGCCGGCCACCTCGACCTTGTCGAGCACGCCCAGCTCGCGGGCCAGCGCCATGGTCAGCTCCACGCGCACGGGATGGAGCGGATGGCTCGCGCCGAAGTTGTAGGAGGTGAGAGCGTCGTCCCAGATCACCCGTGCCGACCGGCTCATGCCAACCCCTCTGCTGCGCCCTCGCCTTGCGCCGACGTTACCGCAGCGCAGGCACCTCGTTGTAGCCCAGGTTCATGGCTGCGAAACCTGCGGGCAATAGGGGAAAATCGTGAATTAGGGTTTTAGCGTGCGCGTGGCGCGGGCCTTCATGAAGATCGTGCGGTTCTTACGGCGTCCCCAGGTGTTCGACCGGGCGCTGGTGATCGTCCTGGCCGCGCCGATGCTCATCGGGACCATCGCCCTGGTCCTCCGGGGCCAGACGGGCACCGTCCCGGGTTCCGCGCACTACCTGCTGGGCCTGGCGCTGCTGCTCATGCGCCGCCGCCGCCCGATCCTGACGGCGGCGCTGGTGGCCGCGACCGACGTGGTCTTCCTCGCCACGCAGACCGTGGCGATGACGAACCTGCCCACGGTCATCGCCCTCTACAGCGTGGGCCGCTACACCAGCGGCCGCACGACCGCGATCGCCTCCGGGGCGGCGTTCGCCGTCTACGCCACGGCGCAGGAGCTGTCCTGGCCCGGCTCGGGCGGCTGGGTGGCGGCGCTGTTCACGGTCGGGATGTCCGTGGGGGTCGGGCAGCTCGTACTCCTCAGGGCGGAGCTCAACGACCGCAACAGGCGCGAGGTGGCCGACGCCGCCGTACGGGCCGAGCGCCGGCGCATCGCCAGGGAGCTGCACGACGTGGTGGCGCACCACATCACCGTGATCAACGCGCTGGTCGGCGGCGCGCGGGCCACGCTCCCGCCGGAGCAGGAGGTCACCAGGAGCGCCCTGGAGAGCGCCGAGCAGACCGCCCGCCAGGCGATGTCGGAGATGCGCCGCCTGCTCGACGTGCTCAGGGCCGACGGCAACGAGGGGCCGGACGCCGCGACCGGGGTGGGCGCGGAGCGGCTGCCCGAGCTGATCAAGGAGGCCGCGTCGGCCGGACTGCCCGCCAGCCTGACCGTGACGGGCGAGCCCGTCGGCCTGCCCGCCGCCGTGGACCACGCGGTCTACCGGATCGTGCAGGAGGCGCTGACCAACACCCGCAAGCACGCGGTCAGCGCCAGGGCCAGCGTCCGGCTGGCGTACGGGCCCGCCGCGGTCGAGGTGGAGGTGCTCGACGACGGCCTGGCGAAGGCCGGCGGGACGCCGGGCTTCGGGCTCGGCGGCATGGCCGAGCGGGTGGCCCTGTGCGGCGGCCAGCTCTCCACCGGCCCCCGCCCGGACGGAGGATTCCGCGTGCACGCCCGCATCCCGCTGGAGACGAGATGACGCCTGACGGAAAGATCAAGGTGTTGCTGGCCGACGACCACGAGCTGGTGCGCAAGGGCTTCAGGCTGATGCTCGACGCGCAGCCCGACCTGGGCGTGGTCGGCGAGGCGGCGGACGGCGCGCAGGCGGTCGACCTGAGCCGGCGGCTGCGGCCGGACGTGGTGCTGATGGACCTGCACATGCCGGGCATGGACGGGGTGCGCGCGACCGAGCTGATCACCGCTGAGCTGCCGGGTGTGCGGGTGCTCGCACTGAGCACGTTCGACCTGGACGAGAACGTGGTCGCCGCACTGCGGGCGGGCGCGGACGGGTTCCTGCCCAAGGACGTCTCGCCGGAGGAGCTGATCGAGGGGGTACGCGTGGTGCACCGGGGCGAGTCCGCCGTCGCGCCGCGCCTGCTGACCCGGCTCATCGGCACGTTCGTCCGCACGTCTCCCCCGCGCCCGGCCCCTCCCGAGCTGGGCGGGCTCACCGAACGTGAGCGGGAGATCCTCGTGCTCATCGCCCGCGGCAGGTCGAACGCGGAGATCGCCGCCGGCCTGTCCGTCTCGCCCTCGACCGTCAAGAACCACGTGACGAGCCTGTTCGCCAAGATCGGCGTCAGGGACCGCGCGCAGGCCGTGATCGTCGCATACGAGGCGGCGCTGATCCACCCTGGAGAGTAGGACCAGGGTCCTACACGGCCGCCCCCGAAACGGTTCCCGGGCAGGAAGAAACCGGGCGCGCGCATCGGCACGCTTGGAGCCATGACCGCGATTCGGGCTACGAACCTGAGCAAGCGCTACGGCGGCACCGTCGCCGTGGCGGACCTGTCGTTCGACGTCGAGCCGGGTCAGGTGACCGGCTTCCTCGGCCCCAACGGTGCCGGCAAGTCGACCACCATGCGCATGATCCTCGGCCTCGACCGGCCTTCCGGCGGTTCCGTGCTCGTGGACGGGAGGCCGTACGGCGAGCTGAGACACCCCCTGCGCAAGGTGGGCGCCCTGCTGGACGCCAAGGCCGTGCACGGCGGGCGCAGCGCCCGCAACCACCTGCTGGCCATCGCGCAGAGCAACGGCATCCCGGCCGGCCGGGTGAGCGAGGTCCTGGAGCTCGTCGGCCTGCGCGAGGTCGCCAAGCGGCGGGTCGGCGGGTTCTCGCTGGGCATGGCGCAGCGGCTGGGCATCGCCGCGACGCTGCTCGGGGACCCGGAGATCCTGCTGTTCGACGAGCCGGTCAACGGCCTCGACCCGGACGGCATCCTGTGGATCCGCACGCTCATGCGCAAGCTGGCGGCCGAGGGGCGGACGGTGTTCGTCTCCAGCCACCTGATGAGCGAGATGGCGCAGACGGCCGACCATCTGATCGTGATCGGCAAGGGCCGGCTCATCGCCGACACGAGCGTGCAGGAGTTCATCGGGCGCAGCTCCCAGGGGTACGTACGCGTCCGCTCGCCCCGGCTGGCCGAGGTGGCCGAGCTGGTCAAGGTGGGCGAGCTGCACCCCGACCACCTGCGGGTCACCGCGATGAGCACCCTCGAGATCGGCACCCTCACCGCCCGGGCGGGCCTCCCCCTGGAGGAGCTGACGTTCGTGCAGCCCTCGCTCGAAGCGGCCTACATGGAGCTGACCAAGGACAGCCTGGAGTTCTCCTCATGATCGACATCCTCAGGTCCGAATGGACCAAGATCCGTTCCGTGCGCTCGACCGTGTGGACGCTGGCCGCCACGGTGGCGCTGATGGTCGGCATCGGCGCGCTCATCAGCGCCGCGAACAGGGGCAACACCGACGGCCCCATCCCCGCCGACGAGGCCATCGCGGGCAGCCTGGTCGGCGTCATTTTCGCCTCGCTCTCCCTGGCCACGCTGGGCGTGCTGGTGATCTCCAGCGAATATCGCACCGGCGGCATCCGCACGTCGCTCATGGCCGTGCCGAAACGGCTGAGCCTGCTCACCGGCAAGATGGTGGTGTTCACCGCGACGGCGCTGGTCACCTCCGCGGTCGCGTCGGCCGCCGCGCTGGCTGTGGGCCTGGCGATCACCCAGCCGCCCTCGCTCATGCTGGGCGACGCGGCGCGGGCCGTCGGCGGGGCCACCCTCTTCCTGACCGCCTGCGGCGTGTTCGGGCTGGCTCTGGGCACGCTGGTCCGGCACACGCCCGGCGCGATCATGGCGGCCACCGCGCTGATGCTGGTGCTCCCTCCGCTGATGAACCAGCTGCCCGGGCAATGGGGCAGGACCGTGGCCGACTACTTCACCACCAACGCCGGGATGCTGATCGCGAACGGGCAGAGCAGCGCCTCGCTGGGACCGTGGAGCGGGTTCGGCGTCTACCTGGTCTGGATCGCCGTCACCGTGGTCGCGAGCGCCGTACTGCTGCTCCGCCGGGACGCCTGACCCGGCCCACGCGGGTTCATTCGGCGCGGAGGGCGATCACGGGATCCAGCCGGCCCGCCCGCCGCGCCGGCGCCACGCCGAAGAACACCCCGACGGCCGCCGACACCCCGAAGGCCAGCACGATCGACCACCAGGTGATCGACGCGGGCACCTCGGTGAGCGCCGCGATGGTCAGCGAGCCGCCGACCCCGAGCATGATCCCGATGAGCCCGCCGATCGTGGTCAGCAGCACCGCCTCGATGAGGAACTGGGCCAGGATGTCGCGCTGCCTGGCCCCCAGCGCCTTGCGCAGCCCGATCTCGCGGGTGCGCTCGCGCACGCTGACCAGCATGATGTTCGACACCCCCACGCCGCCGACCAGCAGCGAGATGCCCGCGATGGCGGCCAGCACGCCGGTGAGCATGCCCAGCACGCTGCCGACCGTGCCGAGCAGCGCCGTCTGCGTGACCGCCGAGAACTGCTCGCCCGGGTACCGGTCCCGCAGCGCCGCCGTCACCCGGTCCGACAGCGGGTCGATCTCCTCGGGCCCGGACGCGCCGACGGCCAGCCCGTTGATCCGCTCGATCCCGAGCAGCCGCTGCGCCGTGGTCACCGGGATGTGGATCTCCTGGTCCCGGGAGAGGCCGAACGTCTGCCCCACCTCGGAGTACACCCCGACCACCCGGAACCTCGCCCCCGCCACCGTCACCTGCCGCCCGATCGGGTCCAGGTCGCCGAAGAGCCGGTCGGCCACCTCCGAGCCCAGCACGGCCACCCTGCGCCGGGTGTCCACGTCGGTCTCGCTGAGCGCCCGGCCCTTGCCGACGGGCCGCTCGAAGATGTTGACCATGTTCTGGTCGGTGCCCATCACGGTGACGAACACCTCGGTCCTGCCCACGCGTACGGTCTCGCCCGACTGCAGGGAGACCGTCACCTTCGACGGGTCGCCGACCACCCGCCGGACGTACGCCACGTCGGCCAGCCCCAGCTTGCTCTGCGAGGGCGCCGCGCCCAGGCTGATGCGGCCGGGGACGACGAGGATGATGTTCGTGCCGAGCCCGGAGATCTGCTTCTCGATCTCGTCCTTCGCGCCGGTGCCGATGGCCACCAGGATCACCACGGCCAGCACGCCGATGATCACCCCGAGCATGGTCAGCACGCTGCGCAGCCGGTTGACCCGCAGCGCCTCCAGCGCCATGACCAGCGCCTCGCCGCCCCTCATGACGCGCTGTCCCGCTCGATCAGTCCGTCGCGCACGTGGATCTGCCTCCTGGCATGGGCCGCGATCTCCGCCTCGTGCGTGACGAGCACCACGGCCACGCCCCCGTCGGCGTTGAGCCGGTCGAGTATGGCCATGACCTCGGCCCCGTTGCTGGTGTCGAGGTTGCCGGTGGGCTCGTCGGCCAGCAGCACCTTCGGCTCGCCGACCAGTGCCCTGGCGATGGCCACGCGCTGCTGCTCGCCGCCGGACATCTGCGAGGGCCGGTGCTCCATGCGGTGCCCGAGCCCCACCGACTCCAGCGCCGCACGGGCCCTGGCGCGCCGCTCCGCCCGCCCCAGACCCCGGTAGACCAGCGGCAGCGCCACGTTGTCCAGCGCCGAGGTCCTGGCCAGCAGGTGGAAGGACTGGAAGACGAAGCCGATCGTCTTGTTGCGCAGCTCGGCCAGCTCGGCGTCGGACAATCGGGAGATGTCCACCCCGTTGACCCTCAGCACGCCCGTCGAGGGCCGGTCGAGGCAGCCGAGCAGGTGCATGAGCGTGGACTTCCCGGACCCGGACGGGCCGACGATGGCGGCGAACTCGCCCTGGTCGATCCGGAGCGACACGCCGCGCAACGCCTCGACGGCCACGCCGTCGAGCTGGTAGCGGCGGGCGAGGTCCACCGCTTCGATGGCGGGGGCCGTCGTGACAGGGTCTGGCCCTCCCGTACGGAGCGTCATGGCAGGGTCTGCCCCTCCCGTACGGAGTCGGCGCCCTTGACCACGATCCGCTCGCCCACGGACAGCCCGCTCAGCACCTCCACCACGGCGTCCCCCTGGGCCCCGAGCTTGACCACGCGCCGCTGCGCCACGCCGTTGCTGACCGCCCACACCACGCTCTCGCGCCCGCTGGAGACGATGGCGGAAGCGGGGGCCGAGACGGCCGACGCCGACTCCCGTACGGTCAGCCGCGTGACGGCGCTCATGCCCGGCTTGGGCGTGGGCGCCTTGGAGCCGTCGTCGAAGGCGCCGGCGCCGAGCGAGAGGCGTACGGGGTAGCTGACGCCGCCCGTGGTGCCCTCCATGGGCGTGACGCCGATGCCGGTGACCACGGCCGTGTACGTGGCGCCGGGCACCGCGTCCAGCTCGACGTCGGCCTTGACGCCCTTGCGCACCAGCAGCACGTCCGTCTCGTCTACGTCGGCGGCCAGGGTGAGCTCGGAGACGTCGGTGACGGTGGCGATCGAGTCACCTGCCGAGATCGGCACCCCCGTCGCGACCGGGGTGCCCGAGGCGGACCCGCCGGAGGGAATGGACGGCAGCTGCTGCCCGCCGCCGGGGAGCTGGCTGAGCAGCCCCTCGACCCCGCTCGGGGCGCCGCCGCCGCCGGACACCCGGCCCAGGGTGACGATGCCGGAGAACGGCGCCTTGACCGTGAGCGACCGCACCGTGCTCTCCGCCGCCTTGACCGCGGCCCTGGCCTGCGACTTCGAGGCGGCCTGGAGGGAGGCCATGGAGCTGGACAGGCCGCTGCTCACGCCGGTCAGGAGGCCGCTGATCGAGCGGTTGAGCTGGGCGGTGATCGACGACAGGGCCTTCGCCTGCGCCTTGTGCTGGGCCTGGGCCAGGTCGATGGCGCTCATCAGCTGCTTGCGGGCCTGGGGGTCGTCGACCTTCCTGGCCTCCTTGCGGGCCTTGGCGAAGTGGGCGGCGACCTTGCGGTCGAACGCCCTGGTGTCGAAGGTCGGCAGGCGTACGTTCGGGGTGAAGCTCGCGGGGGCCGACATCTTGGACGCCTGGCGGGCCTGGCGCAGCTGGTCCTCGGCCTGGGGCGAGCGGATCCTGGCGATGATCTCGCCCTTGCGGACGCGGTCGCCCTCGCGGACGTACAGCTTGGCGATCGTGCCCTGGGCGGGAGAGCGCAGTGTCGCGGAGGCCCGCGCGCCGATGGTGGCGGGGGCCTCGACGACCTCGGTGACCGGGGCACGCCGGACGTCGGCGAGCTGGACGCTCGGCGGTTCCTCGGAGGTGCAGCCGGTCAGTGCTAACAGGACGAGCAGCGGGGCGAGCCCGCGACGGATCGTCACCCGACCCATCGTAGGATCCCGCCCACCCGCCCCCACAAGCGCCCGTTCGGGCTCTCTTCCCCCTGCCGACCCATCCAGCTCAGAACCACCCGACGCCCCGCGAGCACGCCGGGCGGCGGTCGTGGAGCGGGGCGGACCGGACGGGCGCGGGGAGCGGTCAGCCGGAGGCGAGTTGGCGGCCGCGGTCGCGGGCGGCCTCGATGGCCGCGAGGAACGCCGCGCGCACGCTGTGCCGTTCCAGCTCCGCGATGGCCGCGATCGTGGTGCCCCCCGGCGAGGTGACGGCCTCGCGCAGGATCACCGGGTGCTCGCCGGAGTCGCGCAGCATCACCGCGGCCCCCACGATGGACTGGGTGACCATGTCGAGCGCGGCGGCCCGCGGCATGCCGAGCAGGATGCCGGCGTCCACCATGGCCTCGACCAGGTAGAAGAAGTAGGCGGGCCCGCTGCCGGAGAGGGCGGTGGCGGCGTCCTGCTGCGACTCGGGGATGCGCAGCACCTTGCCGACCGGCTCCAGCAGGCCCTCGGTGAGCTTGAGGTGCTCCTCGCCCGCGTGCGCCCCCGCCGAGATCACGCTCATCGCCTCGTCGAACTTGATCGGCGTGTTGGACATCACCCGCACCACCGGCACGTCGACGCCGAGCCGCTGCTCGACGAAGGACGTCGTGATGCCCGCCGCGGCCGAGATCACCAGGCGGTCGGCGGGGACGTGGGGGGCGATCTCGGCCAGCAGCGTGGCCATGTCCTGCGGCTTGACGGCCAGGATCAGGGTGTCGGCGGACTTGGCCGCCTCCGGGTTGGACACGACGCGTACGCCATAGGTCTCGCGCAGCGCCTGCGCCCGTTCGGCTCTGCGGGTGGTCGCCATGATGTCGCCCGGCTTGAACCCGGCCCGCAACAACCCGGACAGCAGGGCCTCGCCCATCTTGCCCGTGCCCAGAATCGCGATCATTTCGGCCCCTCAAAGGAAATAGACGCTGGTCTGGAAGCCTATCCGCTAGCCCCGGGACACCAGCGACCGCAGGAAGAAGGCCAGGTTGCGGGGCCGCTCGGCCAGGCGGCGCATGAGGTAGGCGTACCAGTCGGAGCCGTACGGGACGTAGACGCGCATCCGCGCGCCGAGCCCCGCCAGCCGGGCCTGCTCGTCAGGGCGCACGCCGTACAACATCTGGTATTCGAAGCCGGTCACGTCGCGGCCGTCCAGCACGGCCAGCGTGGAGGCGATGCGCAGCAGCCTGGGGTCGTGGGTGGCGACCATGGGGTAGCCGGTGCCGGCCATGAGGACCTTCAGGCACCGTACGAACGAGCGGTCGATGTCGGCGGTCCTGGTGTAGGCGCCGGGCGCGGTGTAGGCCCCCTTGCACAGCCGTACGCGGGCGCCGCCGAGCTTCTCGCAGCGGTCCAGCGAGTCCGGCAGGTACGCCTGCACCACCACCCCCACGTCGGGATGCTCCCTGCGCAGCGCGGCGTGCACGGCGTGCAGCCCCGGGATCGTGTCGTGCTCCTCGGCGTCGAGCGTCACCGTGATGCCCTTGCCCGCGGCGGCCGCGCAGATGGCGGCGGTGTTGTCGATCGCGAGCCGCTGTGACAGCCGCAGCCCCAGGGCGGTGAGCTTGACCGAGACGTCGGCGCCCGCGGGCAGCAGGTCGAGCAGCGACAGGTAGTTCGCGACGGCGGCCTCGGCCTGCGCCTGGTCGGTCACCTCCTCACCGAGGTGGTCGACGGTGACCAGCAGCCCCCTGCGGGTCAGCTCCGCGACCACGGCGCCGATGTCGTCCGCGACATAGCGCCTGACGACGTCGGCGGTCAGCGGCGAGGTGGTGACGAGCCGCTCGGCGCGTCGGCTCTTCGAGATGGCGAGCAAGGCCTGACGGAGCACGCGAACCACACTAATCAGTCGGCTTCTCACCCGTGAACGATCCACGACCGGCTTTGAACCGGCGGCCGGTGTGATCCGTCCTATGGGTATGCGGACAATGACAGCGACTTTCCTGGCCGGATGTCTGGTGCTCGCCACGAGTTGCGGCACGGCCCCGCCGGTCGAGCGGGCCGCCTCCACCACCCCGGAGAAGCCCCCGGTCGTGTCGGAACCGGTCACCACCGCTCCCACGAAGGCTCCCGAGCCGGTCAAGCCGACGGGCAACGCCATCAACGTCCACAAGATCCGCTGGACCAAGGCCAAGCCGGTCTCGAAGGGCAAGAAGATCCAGCTCACCTGGTGGTCGGGCGTGGCGCCGTGCACGGTGCTGGACCGCGTCAAGGTGAAGGAGACCGGCAAGCAGGTCACGATCACCCTGTACGAGGGCACCGCTCCCAAGGCCAGGAACATGTCGTGCATCATGATCGCGGTCGAGAAGACCACGACGGTAAAACTCAAGAAAGCCCTGGGCAAGCGCAAGGTCGTGGACGGCGCCAAGTCGTGATCTGTCCACTTACGGACAACCCCAGTGACAAATGATCGATTTGTTGCGATACATCGATCAGAACACCGTGGCGTGGGGGCGCCGGTGGTGATGTAACGCTCCAAATGGGGGGACCCGTGAGACGGCTCTTATCCTGCCTGTTTTCTGCTGCCCTGATCCTGACCAGCCTGATCGTTCTGTCTCCCCCGGCGGCGGCACTGCCCCAGCGCTTCCACGAACAAACCGTCTTCAGCGGGCTGATCAGCCCCACCAACATCGAGTTCGCCTCCGACGGGCGGGTGTTCGTGGCCGAGAAGGGCGGCTACATCAAGGTCTTCGACTCGCTGACGGACACCACCCCCACCGTGTACGCCGACCTGCGCACCAAGGTGCACGACTTCTGGGACCGCGGCCTGCTGGGCATGGCCCTGCACCCGAACTTCCCCACCGACCCCCGCGTGTACGTGCTCTACTCGCACGACGCCGAGCCCGGCGGTACCGCACCCCGCTGGGGCGAGCCCAACGAGGACTACGACGCGTGCGCCTCGCCCCCCGGCCCCACCGGGGACGGCTGCCGCATCACCGGCCGCCTGTCCGTCATCTCCCCCTCGGGGGCGGAGACCCCGCTGATCACCGACTGGTGCCAGCAGTATCCCAGCCACTCCATCGGCGACCTGCAGTTCGGCCGCGACGGGGCGCTCTACGCCTCGGCGGGCGACGGCGCCAGCTTCGAGTTCCCCGACTACGGCCAGGACAACCAGACCAGCTCCGACATCGTGCCGGACAACCCGTGCGGCGACCCGCCGAACGCGGTCGGCACCGCGCTGGCCCCGCCGAGCGCGGAGGGCGGCGCCCTGCGCTCCCAGGACGTGCGGACGAACGGCGACCCGGCCGGGCTCGACGGCACCATCATCCGGATAAATCCGGACACGGGGGCGGCGGCCGCCGGCAACCCGAACGCCGCCAGCTCCGACCCCAACGTACGCCGGATCGTCGCCCACGGGCTGCGCAACCCGTTCCGCATCACCCAGCGCCCCGGAACCGACGAGATCTGGTCCGGGGAGGTCGGCTGGGGCTCGTACGAGGAGATCAACCGGGTCGCCGACCCGACCGGCGGCGTGGCCAACTTCGGCTGGCCCTGCTACGAGGGCGCGGACCGGGAGGACGGCTACGACGCCCTGAACCTGACGCTCTGCGAGAACCTCTACAGCGCCGGCGCCTCCGCGCACACCCAGCCGTACTTCGCCTGGCACCACGGCCAGCGCCTCCACACCGGCGACAGCTGCACGCCCGGCGGCCAGTCCTCCTCCAGCGGCGTCGCCTTCTACCAGGACGGCACGTACCCGCCGTCCTACGACGGGGCCCTGTTCTTCTCCGACTACAGCCGTAAATGCGTCTGGGCGATGACCAAGGGCTCGAACGGCCTGCCCAACCCCGCCACGGTCGCCACGTTCGACACGGGCATCGGCGCGGTGGAGCTGGAGACGGGCCCGAACGGCGACCTGTTCGCGGTGAACTTCGACAACGGCACGATCGTCCGCTACATCTTCGACAACGCGCCGCCCACGGCGGCGATCAACGCCGTCCCGACAGCCGGGGCCGCCCCGCTGGCCGTCGCCTTCTCGGCCGCGGGATCCAGCGACGCCGACGGCGACGCGATGACGTACGCCTGGGACCTCGACGGCGACGGGGAGCTCGACGACTCGACCTCGGTGGCGCCGTCGCGCACGTACACGCAGAACGGCTCGTACGTGGTCAGGCTGCGGGTGAGCGACGACAAGGGCGGCCAGGCCGACGCCACCGTCACGGTCAACGTGGGCAACACCGCCCCCACAGCGGCGATCACCAGCCCCTCGTCCACCACGACGTGGGCGGTCGGCGACACGATCGGCTTCTCCGGCACCGGCACGGACCCGGAGGAAGGGGCCGTCCCCGGATCCCGGATGACCTGGACCCTGATCATGCACCACTGCCCGGGCGCCTGCCACGAGCACGAGATCACCCGGTACACCGGCGCGTCGGGGTCCTTCCAGGCACCCGACCACGAGTACCCGTCGCATCTGGAGCTGCGGCTGACCGTCACCGACCAGCACGGGCTGACCGACACCAAGAGCGTGCTGCTGCAACCCAGGACCGTGAACCTGACGTTCCACACGAACCCGCCCGGCCTCCAGCTCGGCTTCAACCAGGAGCAGACGGTCACGCCCTTCACCAGGACGGTGATCGTGGGCTCCAGCAACTCGATCACGGCGCCCTCCCCCCAGGGAGAGCACGGGTTCGACGCCTGGTCCGACGGCGGGGCCGCCACGCACAACTTCGCCGCGCCGGCGACCGCGACCACGTACACGGCGGCGTACAAGGTCGTGCAGTCCCCCGCCGGCCTGGTGGCCGCCTACGGCATGAACGAGGGCGCCGGCACCACCGTCGGCGACGCCTCGCCATCGGGCAACCCCGGCACGGCCACGGCCACCACCTGGGCGGCGACCGGCAAGTACGGCAAGGCCCTGTCGTTCAACGGCTCGTCCAGCTGGGTCACCGTCAACGACGCCCCCACCCTGCGCCTGACCACCGGCATGACCCTCGAAGCCTGGGTCCGCCCCACCACCGTCGACAGCTGGCGCACCGTCATCATGAAACAACACACCAACGGCCTGGCCTACGTGCTCTCCGCGGGCAGCGACACCGACCGCCCCCACACCGTCATCCACACCACCGGCGAGGTCGACACCGGCGGCACCGCC
>NZ_JBFANM010000040.1:0-58539 GCF_040674815.1 Nonomuraea sp. NPDC049709 | reverse complement strand
CAGGCGGACCCATCCGCACCGACAACGGCGTCCTGCGCATCGGCGGCAACAGCCTCTGGGGCGAATGGTTCAACGGCCTCATCGACGAAGTACGCATCTACCACCGGGCCCTCAACGCCACCGAGATCCAGACGGACATGAACACACCCGTCTCCTGAGCCATCTCCCTGACGCGGACCCCCGGCGCGCGCCCACCGCGTCCGGGGGTCCGCCATGTTCCGGGGTGGAACCTCCGTACCTCCGACCCCGTTACCCGTGGTGTGGAGCGACACGGGCGTTGTTCCCGATTTGGCGGGAATGCTTTCGCGCTCACGAGGGTTGAGTCGGGTAGGCTCAAGTCGTTTGACAAAGACGACTCGCATCCATACGTTGAGTCCAACAGACTCAACTTTGACTACAAGGACGTACTCATGGCACGTGCGGTAGGTATCGACCTTGGGACGACCAACTCCGTCGTCTCGATCCTCGAGGGCGGTGAGCCCACCGTCATCGCCAACGCGCAGGGCTCGCGGACCACGCCGTCCGTGGTCGCCTTCGCGAAGAACGGCGAGGTCCTGGTCGGTGAGGTCGCCAAGAGGCAGGCCGTCACCAACGTCGACCGGACGATCCGCTCGGTCAAGCGGGAGATGGGCACCAACTGGTCCCAGGAGATCGACGGCAAGAAGTTCTCGCCGCAGCAGATCAGCGCCTTCGTGCTGCAGAAGCTCAAGCAGGACGCCGAGGCCTACCTGGGCGAGAAGATCACCGACGCGGTGGTCACCGTTCCCGCCTACTTCAACGACGCCCAGCGCCAGGCCACCAAGGAGGCCGGCACGGTGGCGGGCCTCAACGTGCTCCGCATCATCAACGAGCCGACCGCGGCGGCCCTCGCCTACGGGCTCGACAAGGAGCAGGACCAGACCATCCTGGTCTTCGACCTCGGTGGCGGCACCTTCGACGTGTCGCTGCTCGACGTCGGCCAGGAGGACGGCCACGGCTTCGTCGAGGTCAAGGCCACCTCCGGTGACAACCACCTCGGCGGTGACGACTGGGACCAGCGCGTCGTCGACGAGCTGGTCAAGCGCTTCCAGAACGCGCACGGCGTCGACCTGGCCAAGGACAAGATGGCGCTCCAGCGCCTGCGCGAGGCGGCCGAGAAGGCCAAGATCGAGCTGTCCAGCCAGTCCGAGACCAACATCAACCTCCCCTACATCACCGCCTCCTCCGAGGGCCCGCTGCACCTCGACGAGAAGCTGACCCGCTCCGAGTTCCAGCGGCTCACCGCCGACCTGCTCGAGCGGACCAAGGGCCCGTTCCACCAGGTCATCAAGGACGCCGGCATCAAGGTCGCCGACATCGCCCACGTGGTGCTCGTCGGCGGCTCGACCCGCATGCCCGCCGTCTCCGAGCTCGTCAAGGAGCTGACCGGCGGCAAGGAGCCCAACAAGGGCGTCAACCCGGACGAGGTCGTCGCCATCGGCGCCGCCCTGCAGGCCGGCGTGCTCAAGGGTGAGGTCAAGGACGTCCTGCTGCTCGACGTGACCCCGCTGTCGCTGGGCATCGAGACCAAGGGCGGCATCTTCACCAAGATCATCGAGCGCAACACGACGATCCCCACGAAGCGCTCCGAGGTCTTCACCACGGCCGAGGACAACCAGCCGTCGGTGCAGATCCAGGTCTACCAGGGCGAGCGCGAGATCGCTTCGTACAACAAGAAGCTGGCGACCTTCGAGCTGACCGGCATCGCGCCGGCGCCGCGCGGCATCCCGCAGATCGAGGTCACCTTCGACATCGACGCCAACGGCATCGTCAACGTCTCCGCCAAGGACCTGGGCACGGGCAAGGAGCAGACGATGACGATCACCGGCGGCTCCGCGCTGCCGAAGGACGACATCGAGCGGATGATGCGCGAGGCCGAGTCGTACGCCGAGGAGGACAAGAAGCGCCGCGAGGAGGCCGAGGTCCGCAACAACGCCGACGGGCTCGCCTACCAGACGGAGAAGTTCCTCCGCGAGAACGACGACAAGGTCCCCGGCGACATCAAGACCGAGGTCAACGACGCCCTGGCCGAGCTGAAGAAGGCTCTTGAGGGCACCGACACCGACGTCATCCGCAACTCGGCGGAGAAGCTCGCCACGGTCAGCCAGAAGATGGGTTCGGCGATCTACGCTCAGAGCCAGGGCCAGCAGGCCGGCGGCGAGGGCGCCCCGCAGGACACCTCGGCCGGCCAGGACCAGAAGGCCGATGACGACGTGGTCGAGGCCGAGATCGTCGACGATGACCAGCCGAAGAAGGACCAGTGATGCCGCCGCGTGAAAACGGGCACGAGGAGCCGGTGATCCGCGACAACCGCAAGATCGACCCGGAGACGGGCCAGGTCAGAGAGGCGCCGACCGTGCCACAAGAGGTGCCGGCCGACGTGCTGGAGGCGCAGGACGGCGAGCTGGCGGCCCAGCTCGCCGAGCGGACCGCGGACCTTCAGCGCCTTCAGGCCGAGTACACGAACTACCGCAGGAGGGTCGAGCGCGACCGCGTCGCGGTCCGCGAGCAGGCCGTCGCCGGGGTGCTGGCGGAGCTCCTGCCCGTGCTCGACGACATCGGCCGGGCTCGCGACCACGGCGAGCTGACCGGCGGCTTCGCGAAGGTGGCGGAGTCGCTGGAGTCGGCGGTCACCAAGCTGGGCCTCAGCTCCTTCGGGCAGAAGGGCGACCCGTTCGACCCGACGGTCCACGAGGCGCTGATGCACAGCTACTCGACGGAGGTGACCGAGCCGACCGCCGTCGAGGTGTTGCAGCCTGGATACCGGATGGGTGACAGGGTGCTGCGCCCGGCGCGGGTGGCCGTCGCCGAGCCCGAGGACGCCCCAGCCGCGTCCAATGACGACGACAACTGATCACAAGGACGAAGGGCCGTAGATGAGCACCAAGGACTACCTGGAAAAGGACTACTACGCCGTCCTTGGTGTGCCCAAGACCGCCACCGCCGACGAGATCAAGAAGGCCTACCGGAAGCTGGCCAGGCAATACCACCCCGACACCAACCAGGGTGACGCGACCAAGGAGACCAAGTTCAAGGAGGTCTCCGAGGCTTACGACGTCCTGTCGGACGGCAAGCGCCGCAAGGAATACGACGACGCGCGCACGCTGTTCGGGTCCGGGGTGGGCGGCCAGCGGCCCGGCGGTGGCGGTTTCCCGTTCGACTTCGGTGACCTGTTCGGCGGCACCAGCCAGCAGGGCCAGGGCGGGGGCGCGGGTGAGCGGCTCGGTGACCTGTTCGGCGGGCTGTTCAACCGGGGCGGCGGGCCCCGCACGACCAGCGCCACCCGGCCGCGGCGGGGCCAGGACATCGAGTCCGAGGTCACGCTGACGTTCACCGAGGCCGTCGAGGGCACCACCGTGTCGCTCAGGCTGACCAGCTCCGCCGCCTGTGCCGCGTGCACCGGCACCGGCGCCAAGGCGGGCACGACCCCCAGGGTCTGCCCCACCTGCGAGGGCACCGGCGCGGCCAGCCGCAACCTGGGCAACTTCGCCTTCTCCGAGCCGTGCCGCGACTGCAAGGGCCGCGGGCTGATCGTGGACGACCCCTGCCCCGTGTGCGAGGGCAGCGGCCGGGCCAAGAGCACCCGCACCATCCAGGCGCGCATTCCCGCGGGGGTGGCCGACGGCCAGCGGGTCAAGCTCAAGGCGAAGGGCGCTCCGGGGGAGAACGGCGGCCCGGCGGGCGACCTCTACATCCAGACGCACGTCAAGTCGCACGCCGTGTTCGGCCGGATGGGCGACAACCTGACGATCACCGTGCCGGTGACGTTCACGGAGGCCGCTCTGGGGGCCGAGATCAAGGTGCCGATCCTCAAGGGCATGCCGGTCACGCTGCGCATCCCCGCGGGCACGCCCAACGGGCGCACGTTCCGCGTCCGCGGCAGGGGCGTCACCAGGAAAGACGGGACGAAGGGCGACCTGCTCGCCAGCGTCGAGGTGATCGTGCCGAAGACGCTCGACGACAAGTCGCGCGAGCTTCTCACCGAGTTCAACACCGCGACCGCGGGCGAGGACCCGCGCGCTGAGCTCATTCAGCGAGCCAGAAGCGAGTAAGCCGATGGACGCCAACTATTTCGACCTTTCAGATGACACCCCTGTCTATGTGATTTCGGTGGCCGCGCAGCTGTCCGGGCTCCACCCGCAGACGCTGCGCCAGTACGACCGGCTCGGCCTGGTCAGTCCTGGGCGCACGGCGGGGCGCGGCCGCCTCTACTCGACACGCGACATCATCCAGCTCCGCGAGGTGCAGCGCCTCTCCCAGGAGGAGGGCATCAACCTCGCGGGGATCAAGCGGATTCTCGAGCTCGAGAACGAAGCGCTGCGGCTGCGTGAGGAGGTCCACCGCCTGCGAGCCGAGATGCGGATGGTCAGAGCGCTGATCCGCTACGAGCTGCCACCGGGGGCCTAGGAACATGGACTACAAGCTCACCCAGAAGAGCCAGGAAGCGCTCTCGGGTGCCATGCGGCGCGCCGCCGCGGAGGGCAACCCCGAGATCTCGCCGGCTCACCTGCTGACCACTCTGCTCTCCCAGACGGGCGGCACCGCCGTGCCGCTGCTGGAGGCCGTCGGCGCCGACTGGCGCACGCTGCGCGCCCGCACCGAGGAGCAGCTCGCGGCGCTGCCGAAGGCACAGGGCTCGACGGTGGGGGCACCGTCGAGCTCCCGCCAGCTCCTGACGGTGATGAACACCGCCGCCCAGCACGCCAACCGCCTCGAAGACCTCTACGTCTCGACCGAGCACCTGCTGGTCGGCCTGGCCGCCGACGGGGGCCAGTCGGCCGAGCTGCTCAAGGCGCAGGGCGCGACGCCGCAGGCGCTGCTCGACGCCTTCGAGAAAGTACGCGGCAACGCCCGCGTCACCAGCGAGACCCCGGAGGACACCTACCAGGCGCTGGAGAAATACGGCGTCGACCTGACCGAGCACGCCCGGGGCGGCAAGCTCGACCCGGTCATCGGCCGCGACTCCGAGATCCGCCGCGTGGTCCAGGTCCTCAGCCGCCGCACCAAGAACAACCCGGTGCTCATCGGCGAGCCCGGCGTCGGCAAGACCGCGGTCGTCGAGGGCCTGGCCCAGCGCATCGTGGCCGGCGACGTGCCGGAGTCGCTGCGCAACAAGCGGCTCATCTCCCTCGACCTGAGCGCGATGGTGGCGGGCGCGAAATACCGCGGCGAGTTCGAGGAGCGGCTCAAGGCCGTGCTCTCCGAGATCAAGGAGAGCAACGGGCAGATCGTGACGTTCATCGACGAGCTGCACACCGTCGTCGGCGCGGGGGCCGCCGAGGGCGCGATGGACGCCGGCAACATGCTCAAGCCCATGCTGGCCCGCGGCGAGCTGCGCATGATCGGCGCGACCACGCTCGACGAATACCGCGAGCGCATCGAGAAGGACCCGGCGCTGGAGCGCCGCTTCCAGCAGGTCTACGTGGGCGAGCCCACGGTCGAGGACACGATCGCGATCCTGCGCGGGCTCAAGGGCCGCTACGAGGCCCACCACCAGGTGCAGATCGCCGACGGCGCGCTGGTGGCCGCCGCCGCGCTGTCCGACCGCTACATCACCAACCGCTTCCTCCCCGACAAGGCCATCGACCTGGTCGACGAGGCCGCCTCGCGGCTGCGCATGGAGATCGACTCCCGTCCCGTGGAGATCGACCAGCTCCAGCGCAACGTGGACCGGATGAAGATGGAGGAGCTGGCCCTGTCGAAGGAGACCGACGAGGCCTCCGTCCAGCGGCTCGACCGGCTGCGCCAGGAGCTGGCCGACCGCCAGGAGGAGCTCAACGCCCTCGTCGGCCGCTGGGAGCACGAGAAGGCCGGGCTCAACAAGGTCGGCGAGCTGAAGAAGCAGCTCGACGAGGCGCGGGGCGCGGCCGAGCGGGCCCAGCGCGACGGCGACTTCGAGGCGGCCTCCCGGCTGATGTACGCCGAGGTGCCCCGCCTGGAGCAGGCGCTCAAGGCGGCCTCCGAGGCCGCGCCGCCGGACAACGCCATGGTCAAGGAGGAGGTCGGGGCCGACGACATCGCCGAGGTGATCTCGTCGTGGACCGGCATCCCCGCGGGGCGGCTGCTGGAGGCCGAGACGGTCAAGCTGCTGCGCATGGAGGATGAGCTGGGCCGGCGCCTCATCGGGCAGCAGCAGGCCGTACAGGCCGTCTCAGACGCCGTACGCCGCAGCCGCGCCGGCATCGCCGACCCCGACAGGCCGACGGGCTCGTTCCTGTTCCTCGGGCCGACCGGTGTGGGCAAGACGGAGCTGGCCAAGGCGCTGGCGGAGTTCCTGTTCGACGACGAGCGGGCGATGACCCGCATCGACATGAGCGAATACTCCGAGAAGCACAGCGTGGCCCGGCTCGTCGGGGCGCCTCCCGGCTACGTCGGCTACGAGGAGGGCGGCCAGCTCACCGAGGCCGTCAGGCGGCGCCCGTACACCGTGGTGCTGCTCGACGAGGTCGAGAAGGCCCATCCCGAGGTGTTCGACATCCTGCTGCAGGTGCTCGACGACGGGCGGCTGACCGACGGCCAGGGCCGCACGGTCGACTTCCGCAACACGATCCTGATCCTCACCTCCAACATCGGCTCGCAGTTCCTCGTCGATCCCAAGCTGGAGAACGGCGCGAAGCGGGAAGCCGTCATGGGGGCGGTGCGCAGCTCGTTCAAGCCGGAGTTCCTCAACCGGCTCGACGACGTGATCCTCTTCGACGCGCTCGGCACCGAGGAGCTGGCGCAGATCGTCGACCTGCAGGTCGAGCGCCTGGCCCGGCGCCTGGCCGACCGCAGGCTGACGCTGGAGGTCACGCCGGCGGCCCGCGAGTGGCTGGCGATGACGGGCTACGACCCGATGTACGGCGCCCGACCGCTGCGCCGCCTGGTCCAGTCCGCCATCGGCGACAAGCTGGCCAAGGCGGTTCTGTCCGGCGAGGTGGCCGACGGCGACAAGGTCGTGGTCGAGCTGGGCGACGACGAGCTGCTCATCCAGCGCGCGGCCTGACAGCCCGTCCCGGAGCCCGGAGATCCAGGTGATCTCCGGGCTCCGGCGTGTCATGGCACGGTCATCGGGCCGCCCCTTCGGTAAGGTTCGCGCCACCCTTCGGACAAGCCGCACTCGCCCTGCCGGAGGCATGACTACGTTCGGCGTTCGTCAGATCACCGAAATCGATCAGGGGGACGTGCAGTGTCATTCCAGAAGATCCGGAGCATGATCGCGGTGGCCGCTCTGACCGCGGGTGTCAGCTGGCTGTGCGCGGGCCCCTCGGCGGCCGGCAGCTGCGCCGGCACCGAGCCCGCGCTGTTGTCGCCCACCTCGATCGCCAACTTCTGCGACGAGCACGCCAGGCTGCGGGTGAACGACGGCGGCCCCGGGAGCAGCCGGATGCTCACCTCCGAGAGCAACAAGCTGGCCACGTCGGCCGGGGAGCTGGCCAGGCATTTGGGTCTGACCGGCCTGGCGACCGGCAAGGAGGTGCTGGGCGTGGCGGACCTGGGCGGCGTGGCGGCCACCTGGGGCATGCCCTCGCTGGCCACGGCCTCGCCCGCGTTGTTCCCCATGGTGCCGGGACCGGCCGGGATGAAGGATCTGTCGACGACGACCGGCATACCCGCGCTGCTGGCGCTGCCCGAGATGCCGCAGCGGCCGCTGGAGAGGAAGCTGCCGGGCGAGATGACGCTCGGCCACGCCCCCTACCACAACCGCATCGCCGGCAGCGGGATCGAGTCGCCGCTGGACCTGCAGCAGCCGGTGAGCGAGGTCAGTGAGGAAGTCATCGGCGTGCTGCTGCCGAAGGCGGTGGAGAGCGTCGAGGGCACCTCGATGCTGCCGGGCGGGCAGACCGCGGTGGCCGGCTTCACCGGCCTCGTGGAGGGCCTCGGACTGCGATGAGCCACCTCGTCCGGGCGCGGACCGTGCCTGCCGCGCCCGGATTCCCATAGGTCGGAGGGCCGCGGTCGCCCGGCCGCGGCCCTCCGGCGAACCACGGGACCGCACGTGTCAGGGCATGACGGAGCGCGCCCTGCCGGGACGGTCACCGCCCGGCGGGACGCGCGCCCTCAGGAGACGAGCTCGTCGAGCTCGTCCTCGGGGAGCCCGAGATCGACCCTGATGCGATAACGGGTGCGCAGCAGCGCCACCTGCTCCGGGTCGTTCTCGTCACACCGCAGGGCGGCCTGCGTCGCCCATTCGAGGCCCCCTTGCAGGTCGCCATAGGCGACCAGGGTCTCGGCGATCGTATGAGCGGTCGCCGTGGAGACGTCTCCCTCCGCGCGTATCGTCTCGATGACCTCCCTAGCCTCGTCCGGCCGGTCGAGCTCGAAGAGCGTGTCGGCGATGCCGGCACGCGGATCGAACCCGGCCTCGCCACCGTCCTCGACCGCGCGCTGGAAACACTCCATCGCGCGCGCGGGCTGGCCCGCCGCTCGCCATTCCTCGGCGGCGAGGACCAGGATGGATGCCCTGGAGACGTCGCCGGACGAATAGTCGAGTGCGACGTCGTACAGCCGACTGGCCAGGGAACTGTGGTCGTCGGCCAGCAGGGCCTGCTCAAGCAGACGATCAAGGTGCTCACGGGTCACATGCGCCACACCGCGAGACTACCGAGCCGCCCGGGCCTTTGCCCGGTCAATCCACATGGCCGGTCCCGTGCAAATTCGGTAACGTCTCGTCCAATCCTGCTCACAGAACGCGTGTCCGCCCAGGTCACAGGGCATATAACAGTCGCTTTGCCGCCACGCGAGCGAAGGGACTGTGATGGGCATGTCCAAGCAGCTGACCTTCATGCTGGCCTGTGCCGTCGTGTTGTCGGCCCTCATTCCCGGCGTGGCCGGCTATCTGTCGGCCCGGATGGAGGCCCTCGAGGCCGCGGAGAGCAACCTGCGGGCGCTGGAGGCCCGGCTGGACGTCCGCGAGGCCAGGGACGCGCGCCCGGTCTCGTTCCCGACCCCCTGCCTGCGCACGCCGGCCACGCCGCGATTCCAGCAGGTGCCCGCGACGGCGCTCGGTGAGCGCGAGCACGGGAAGCACTGGCACCGCGATCTGATCCCCGGCGCGCCGAAGGTGGCCGCCGGCAACTGATCCGGCCCCCGCCGGTGCTCTTAGCGAGGGGACCAGGATCGGAGCTGGCGGGACAGGAAGCCCCTGATCAGGTGTTTGGCCGCGTCGATGATCTCGGGTGCGCCGTCGGGGTCGCGCCGGAAGGCCAGCTTCAGCACGGCGTCGCCCGCCTCGACCGCGACGAGCACCGCCAGGTCGAGTGAGGGACTGTCCGCCAGGCCGAACTCCTTCAGGAACAGCCCGCGCAGCCGCCCGGCGATCACCGTGTTGTTGTCGGAGTCGGAGTCGAGCAGGTTGAGGTCGACGACGTCGCCGAACTGCAGGCTCTTGAAGCCGGCGACCGTCCTGTGCATGTCCACGTAGATGTCGATGATCGCGTCGACGGCCTCCCACCAGCCGCGGTAGTCCTCCTCGAGGAACCTGCGATCGACCCTGCGGACGAACTCCTCGACGTTGCGCCGGGTGAGCTCCTGGGTGATGGCCCGCTTGTCGGGAAAGAACTGGTAGACCGAGCCGATCGCCACGCCCGCCCGCTCGGCTATGCGGGTGGTGGACAGGGCCTCGTATCCGGTCTCGTCGAGCAACTCGGCACACGCGTCGAGCATGCGCTCGACACGCCGGGCGCTGCGGCGCTGTGCGGGCTGCCGCCTGAGGGCTTTGGGGTGGACGCACTCATCGTTCATTTGCGGCGTAGACACGGATTCATCTTCTCTCGTACGGGCGATCGTTACCTGCCAATTTCGGATTTCTCACGGCACTGCTCAACCGGGCGAGCCCACGCATCGCCCGCGGCGAAATCCGAGACAAGGCATACCCGACTTTCCCCTCCAAGTTCACCGGCACGACCGCCTGATTTCGGTGCACCGCCCGCAGAATGTGCGCGGCCACGCGCTCCGGCGGGTATCCGCGCCGCGCCAGACCTTGCACGGCTCCCTGGCGCAGGCCGTCGTCGGTGTACGTGGCGTTGCCCGCGATCCCCGTGGAGACGAAGCCCGGGCAGATGACGGTGACCCCGATGCCCTGACCCCCCAGCTCGGCCCTGAGACAGTCGCTGAGCATCTTCACGGCCGCCTTCGAGGTCGAGTACGCGGGCAGCACCGTGGAGGGCGCGAACGCGGCCAGGGAGGCGACGTTGACGATGTGGCCGCCCTCGCCGCGCTCGGCCATGGCGGCGCCGAAGAGCCGACACCCGTGGACGACGCCCCACAGATTGACGTCGATGGTCCTGCGCCAGTCCTCGACGGTGTGGTCGAGGAACGGCCCGGCGACCGCGATCCCCGCATTGTTCACCACAATGTCCGGCACGCCATATTCAGAGATGATATTTCGCGAAAAATCCTCCATCTGATCGCTTTTCGCCACATCGACCTGCGCCGCGTAGGCCGTACCCCCGAGATCCTCACCAATGGCGTCGGCGGCCCGCTTCGCGGCGTCCAGGTCGATATCCGCGCACACCACTTCCGCCCCATGCGCCGCGAAAGCCCGCGCGGTCGCCAGCCCGATCCCCGACCCCGCGCCGGTGATCACCACCAGCTTTCCCCCGAACGCCCCGGCCGCCCGCGCCCGCCGCAATCCCCGGGAGGCCGGCGCGCCTTCGGCGTGCTCCACGAACTCCGCGATCATCCCGGCGACGACCTCCGGGCGGCTCCGGTGCGCCCAGTGCCCGGTCGCGATCCTGCGGTGCCAGAGCCTGGGCGCCCATCGCCCCACGGCGGCGAGCAGCGCCGGGGTGACGTACGGGTCGTGGGTGGCCTCGACGAGCTGCACGGGCACCTCGGGGACGCGCGGATCGAGCCCGGAGCCCCCCAGCGGCATGTTCCGCCGGTAGAGCCACAGCCCGTTGAGCCCGTCCCTGCTCAGGGTGTCGGCCGGATGCCCGGGCCGGGGCGGCGCCCCCAGGGCTCGGGAGACGATCCCCGGCAGGACCGTCCGCCACGCCAGCTCGGGCAACACCGGGACCTGAAATGCTCCGATATACCAGGACTTGAGGCGCTGCATCGCCACGTCGCGCCGCCGCCCGTGCCGCGTGAAATCCGCCGCCTGCCGCAGCCCCGGCCCGCCCAGGCTGGTGAACGACGCCAGCCGGTCGCGGATCCCCGCCCGGCCGAGCGCCTCCCACCCCTGCAGCGAGCCCCAGTCGTGCCCGACGAGGTGCACCCGGGGCGCGCCGACCGCCTCGATCACCGCGCCGAGATCGGCGATCAGCCGGTCGAAGCCGTAGTCGCCCCGGTCGCGTGGGGCCGTGGACCGCCCGGCGCCGCGCACGTCGTATCGCACCACGCGGAAACGGTCGCGCAGCAACGCGGCCACCTCGTCCCAGACGCGATGCGTGTCCGGATAGCCGTGCAGGAGCAGCACGACCGGCTTGCCCGGATCACCCTCCTCGAAGACCGCCAGCCGCACGTCACCGGACTCGACCCACCGCATCGCGACCTCCTATTGGACGGACTGTCCAGCAGAATAGATCGATCAGGGTCGCGCGGCCAGCCCCGTGCACGACCGCAGCGCCTTCCAGTCCGCCACGGCCTGGGTCCGGGCGGACCCTGTCATCGGTATCGGGATACCCCCCTGGATGGTCGCCGGAGTCCAGGCGTCCTTGAGAATCTTCCGCCCGTTGATCGTCAGCGTCAGCACGCCGGTCCTGCCGGTCGTCGCCGGGTTGGAGTTGTAGAAGACGAAGTTGCCCATGCCGTAGTTGACGTAGGCGTTGTCCAGGTACCCCGACCCGAGCAGGATGTGCGCGTGCCCGCCGACCACCACGTCGGCCCCCGCCTCGACCAGCTTGGGAGCGAGCGAGCGCTGTGCCTCGTTGGGGCACTTCTGCATCTCGGTGCCCCAGTGCAGGTGGACGATCACGGTGTCGGAGTTCTTGCGCGCCTGCCGTACCGCCCGCAGCAGGGCCGTCTCGTTCTTCGCCGAGGCCAGCCCGCCCTTGTCCGCCGTGGCCGTCCACGACTGGATGAACTCCGCGTCCAGCACCTGCGTGGCCCCGATGATCGCCACCCGGTTGCCGTTCACGACCTTCCGGAAGGGCCGGTACGCCTCCGCAGCGTCCGCCCCGATCCCCACCACGGGGAACTTGCTGCGCTTGACCGCCGCCAGCGAGTCGGCCAGCCCGCTCTCCATGTAGTCCATGCCGTGGTTGTTCGCCATGGAGGCGACGTCCACCCCCGCGCCCTTCAGCGCGGTCAACGCGCTGGCCGGAGCCCTGAACGTGAACTGCTTGCCCGGCGCCGGCGTCCCCCCGGTGGTGATCGCCGTCTCCAGGTTCACCATTGATAAGTCGGCCTTGCGCAGCGTGCTCGCGATCGGCCCGAGCGCCGTGCGCGGGCTGGCCAGCCTCCCCCGCAACATCCCCTCGAAGTGCACGTCCCCGCCGAACGCGATCGTGTACGGCCTCCGCTCCGGCGTCGGCTTCCTGCTCGGCGAGGGGGCCGCCTGCCGCTCCACCTGCCCGCTCTGCGGCTCCCTCTCGGGCGGCGACGAGCACGCGGCCAGCGACGCGACGACAGCGAAAACCGGGAGGGCACGGGGGAATCTCATCTGCCGCCACTTCCGCTCGAATCCTGTCTTTCAGGGATCGAGCATGCCATGTGGGGCGGATTACCGCGCAGCCTCCCGAATCCTGGACATAGCGGAACGAGTGTCGTCATCCATCGGCGAGTACACAATCAGCCGCAACTCGGGCACTGCCATGAGGCTGGTCGTGCTGAAGCGCAACATCCCGAGTTCCCGGTGCTTGTATCCCTTCACCCGCGGCCCGGGCTCGGCCACGTCCTGCCGCGCCCACAGCCGCGCGAACTCGGCGCTCTCCGAGCTGAGCCGCCGGACGAAGTCCTGCCAGCATGGGTCGTCCGCGTGCCGGGTGTAGGCGCCCCTGAAGACCGCCACGGCCCGGGCGAGTTCCTGGTCGCGGTCGAGCAGCACCGTCACGGGCGAGGGGTTCAGGCAGGTCTGCCAGAGCGAGTTCCGCTCCCCTTCCGGCGCGGCGACCAGCTCGGGGAACAGGGCCGCGTAGGAGTCGTTCGAGGCCAGGACGTCGCACCGGCTGTTGGTCACGCAGGCCGGCAGGTCGCCGAGCCGGTCGAGGATCTCCTGCATCTCGGGCGTCACCTGGCCCGAGTCCACGGGGATCGGCTCCTCCGCCTGCCCGGCCAGCCGGTAGAGGTGGTGGCGCTCGGCGGTGTCGAGCCGGAGCGTGCGCGCGATCGCGTCGAGCACCTGGCTGCTGGCGTTGATCGGGCGCCCCTGCTCCAGCCACGTGTACCAGGTGACGCCCACGCCCGCGAGCTGCGCCACCTCCTCGCGGCGCAGCCCGGGAGTGCGCCTGCGCGGGCCCGGCGCGAGATCGACCATCTCGGGCGTGATCCGCTCGCGCCGGGTGCGCAGGAACGCCGAGAGATCGGTACGTCGTGCTTCTGCCACGCTCATCCCTCCACTATCGGGTGAAACGGCGACACTTAGCCAGTTACCATCAATACCAGGATAAATTGGCTCTCGTTACTGGTACCGGATCCCCGGCAGACTCATCAGCATGTCGCAAACTGCCGCTTTTCCCCCTCCCGTGGGCACAAAGCCACAGGAGGCCTCAAAGGCCAGCGGTCTGCTCCTGGCGATCATCCTCGTAGGGCAGTTCCTGGCCATCCTGAACGTCAACATCGTCAACGTGGCCACCCCCACCATCGAGTCCGACCTGCACTCGTCAGGCGCGGGGCTGCAGATGATCGTCGCCGGTTACACCATTGTCTACGCCGTCCTTCTGATCACTGGAGCCAGGGTCGGTGACCTGTTCGGCTACCGCAAGGCGTTTCTCGGCGGCCTGGCGGTCTTCACGATCACCACGCTCGCCGCGGGCCTGGCGCCCTCGACGGGCTGGCTGGTGGCCTCCCGGCTGCTGCAGGGCGCCGGGGCCGCGATGATGATGCCGCAGGTGCTGACGCTGATCCAGCGCAACTATCGGGGTGCGGCCAGAGGCCGGGCGATCGGCCTGTGGTCCCTGGTGATCAGCGGTGGCATCGTGGTCGGCCAGGCGCTCGGCGGGATCCTGCTGGGCTTCGGGCTGGGCTGGCGGATCGTGTTCCTGGTGCTGGTGCCGATCGGGGCGCTGCTCCTGCTCGCGGGGATCCGGGTGCTGCCCGCCGACGAGGGCGGCGGCAAGACCGGGCTCGACCCCTGGGGCCTGGTGACCCTGTCCGCCGCCGTGCTGCTCTTCGTGGTGCCGCTGGTGCTCGGGCGCGACCTCGGCTGGCCGGCGTGGGGCTGGGTCTCGATGGCGCTGAGCGTGGCGGCGTTCGCGGCGTTCGTCCGCATCGAGCGCTGGGTGACCGGGCGCGGCGGGCGCCCGCTGGTGGACGCCCGCGTGCTGCGCGCGCCCGGCATGCGGCCGGGGCTGGCGATCCTGCTGTTCGGCCCGGCCACGTGGGGCGCGTTCCTGTTCACCTCGGCCCTGCACCTGCAGGGCGACCTGCACCTGACGCCGCTGGCCTCCGGCATGATGCTGGTGCCGTGCGCGCTGGCCTTCGGCCTGGTCGGGCTCGCCTGGCCGCGCCTCCCGCCGCGCCTGCAGCGCACGCTGGTGCCGTTCGGCTACGTGGTGGCCGCGCCGGCCTACCTCGGGCTCGGGCTGGCCGCCGGGGGCGGGCTCCCGTACGCGGTCATGAGCGCCCTCATCGGCGCCGGCCTCGGCGTGCAGGTCGCGGTGACCAACATGGCGACCGAGCAGGTGGACGGCGCGTACGCGGCCGACGCCAGCGGCGCGCTGCTCACCGTGATGCAGCTCGGCCAGGTGATCGGCGTCTCCACGGTGGGAACGCTGTTCATCACGCTCAGCCAGGGCCAGGACACGGGCTCGGCCTCCCTGCTCTCCTCCCTCGCGATGGCAGGCCTGGCCGTCCTCGCCGGGCTGAGCTCCCTCTTCCTGGTACGGCGCCGCGCACCGGTCCCCGCATAACTTGGATAATTCCTTTACTTGAGTCATTCAGGTTATGGGCATAGGTTGGCAGACATGGACAAAGCCGACGTCACGCACTCGGGGGCGTCTGCCCGAACTGTCAAGGATGATCATTCGGAGGATCGCGCAATGACGACCAGGCCTGTCACCACCGACGACGCCGGCATCCCGGCGCCGAGCGACGAGCACTCGCTGTCCGTCGGCCCGAACGGCCCCCTGCTCCTGCAGGACCACTACCTGATCCAGAAGATGGCGCACTTCAACCGCGAGCGCGTCCCGGAGCGGGTGGTGCACGCCAAGGGCGGCGGCGCCCACGGCTTCCTGCGGATCACCGAGGACGTCAGCCAGTTCACCAAGGCCGAACTGTTCCGCAAGGGCGCCGAGACGCCGCTGTTCCTGCGCTTCTCGACCGTCGCCGGTGAGCTGGGCGCGGCCGACACCGCGCGCGACCCGCGCGGTTTCGCGATCAAGTTCTACACCGAGGACGGCAACTACGACATCGTCGGCAACAACACGCCGATCTTCTTCATCCGCGACCCGCAGAAGTTCTCCGACTTCATCCACAGCCAGAAGCGCCGCGCGGACAACCACCTGCACGACCACAACATGCAGTGGGACTTCTGGACCCTGTCCCCCGAATCCGCGCACCAGGTCACCTTCCTGATGACCGACCGCGGCACGCCGGCCTCCTGGCGGCACATGCACGGCTTCGGCTCGCACACCTTCCTCTGGTACAACGCGGCCGGCGAGAAATACTGGGTCAAATACCACTTCAAGACCGACCAGGGCATCCAGAACTTCACCGCCGCCGAGGCCGCCGCCCTGACCGCCACCGACCCCGACTACCACACCCGCGACCTGTACGACGCGATCAGGCGCGGCGACCACCCGTCCTGGACGGTCAGCGTGCAGATCATGCCGTTCGCGGCCGCCGCCGACTACCGGTTCAACCCGTTCGACCTGACCAAGGTGTGGCCGCACAGCGACTACCCCGAGATCCCGATCGGCACCTTCACCCTGAACCGGAACCCGCAGAACTATTTCGCCGAGGTCGAGCAGTCGGGCTTCGAGCCGTCGAACCTGGTGCCCGGCATCGGTGCCTCGCCCGACAAGATGCTCCAGGGCCGCCTGTTCTCCTACCCCGACGCGCACCGCTACCGCATCGGGCCCAACTACCTGCAGCTCCCGATCAACCAGCCGCGCAACCCGGTCGCCTCCTACAACTTCGACGGCCCGATGACCTTCCGCAACCCGCAGGACCCGGTGTACGCCCCCAACTCGGCGGGCGGCCCGGCGGCCGACCCGGCACTGTACGAGGGCGAGCACTACCACGTCACGGGCGAGATCCTGCGCTCGGCCTACGTCAAGCACGCCGAGGACGACGACTACGTCCAGCCCCGCGCCCTGTGGGAGAACGTGCTGTCCGACGTCGACCGCGCCCACCTGGTCGGCAACATCGTCGGCCACGCCTCGGCACCCGAGGTCACCACCGACATGAAGCAGCGGGTCGTGGAGTACTGGAGCAATATTCACAAGGATCTCGGCCAGGGCGTCGCAAAGGGCCTGGGCCTTTCCTGACCGGCCGCACCGCACGGCCCGCAGCCCATTTCGGGAGGCGGGCCGAACGCGTTTCTCCAGAGAAAGGTGAAGCGTTCACAGCATTTCCCGTCCAGGCAGCCGGGAATCGAAAATCCTGCGTCCCGCGGGGCAACTCGGGGAACATTTCCCGGCCGCCGGAGAATGCCGTCCTGCCGCGCTGGGAGTCGCTGCGGCGGCGGTCACGAGGGGTCGGGACACCTGGCTCGGGCGGGCCGGAAACAGCCGCGCCGAAGGTTGATCAAGACGGTGGGGGATGTGCCATGATGAGCGGGTCTTCTGTGCTCGACCTGTGGGGAGAGCTGGAATGCCCTGGAGGCTGTGCCATGCCTCCGCCCGAACGGCCCTGCGGTTGTGCCAGCAACTTGCCAGGGCCGTTCACTTATGCGCTGGCTACGAGCGTGGCCAGGTCGAACTCGCCGCTCCTGACCCCGGCCGTGAAGGCGGCCCACTCTGCCGGCGTGAAGACCAGGACGGGACCGTCCTGCTCCTTGCTGTCCCTCAACGCGACATTGCCGTCGGCCAGGGGGGCAACCTCGACGCACGCCGCCGCGCCGTTGCAGAACGAGCTCTTCTGCCAGGATGCCGTCTTAGTGTGGTTGTACATTTTCTCCCCAAATGCGTAAAGGGGCTCCATTGCCCCTTTCTGAGGTTTTCGTCGCTAGCGCCGCCATAGCATGGCTTTACGCTGGATAAGGACACGCGACTCATCCTCATCCAGAGCCTCCGACCGGATGTGGTCGAAAGCCGTTTCGTATCCAGCCACTCGTTCGAGATCATCGACGAAGTCGGCAGTATACAGCTGCTCTAGGTACACAACATCATCAAACGCGGCAAATTTCAGGTGAATGAACGCACCGGTGTTAACTGGATGAAGTGATTCTAGAGCCAGAACCTGGACACTCACGTGTGGCAGGAGGGAGATCTCCAGGAGATGCTCCATCTGCTCACGCATGACCGACGGCTCACCGAAGCGGCGCATCAGCGCCGACTCGTCGAGCACCACGGTCAGAGTGCAGGGGTCGGTGCGGTGCAGCACGCGCTGCTGCCTGTCGAGACGGGCCTCGACCCGACTCCTGACACCGCTGTGCGTGATGCGCGCGATGCCCCGAGTCGCCAGGATCACTTCCCTGGCATAGTCGTCAGTCTGCAGCAGGCCAGGCACGAGCTGGGGTTCCCAGTTGCGCTGGAATGTCGCCTCAGCCTCCAGCCCGAGGAATCTTGTGTACTCCTCAGGCAGGGAGTCTTCGTAATCCTCCCACCACCCTCGCTGCTCCGCATCCCGTAGAAACCCGAAGAGCTCGTCAAGCTTCTCCCCGTCCACGTGATAGAGCTTCGCCAGCGCCTTGACGTCCTCGGCACTCGGCATGGTCTTGGCGGCCTCGATGCGGCTGACCTTGCTCGCCGACCAGCCGAGCTCTCTGGCCGCCTTGGACCCCGTGAGCTTTCGCCGCTCCCGGAGGAGACGCAGCTCCTGGCCCAACCGGAGCCGCCGTACCGTTGGACTGCCCTGCTGTGATGGCACCGTCCACTCTCCTTCTCGGGAATGAAGGTGTAGCCGGGAGGGACCGTTTGGAGCCCGGCATTCTGGGCCGTTCGCCCAATCTTACACTGCAAGTTGCATGTGTAGTGCCGCACAGCCTTGCCAGAAGGCTTTCATGCAGGGAGCGTAGGAGCAAGGACAAGCTCCGCAATCAGCACGGGTCGGGAGAGTTTCTCGACCTCACGCCTGCTGCCGACACATCTCGTGCAAGTTGCACGGCAACCGGCGAAGAAATTCAAATCTTCCTTGCTCGAAGTATTGCAGCATCGAGGACGTCGGGGGACGATCAGAACCAGGAGGGCTCTCGAGTGGTGAGGAGGCCGTACATGACGCGACGGCCGTACGCATCGGGCCTTCCGCACACGATGGCGCGCCCGCACGAGGGCCGCCGCTCCGGCAACGTCGCCGTCCCGGAAACGAAACTCTGCCCCAGGGAGGCCACTTGCCGGAGGTATCACGCAATCGCCTGAACAACGCTGCGCGGATCCGCTCATTCGAGCGCACAAAAAGCCGGGCCGAGGCTGACCACCCGTTCACCGCATATGGGCTGCCACCCTGCGGCGAAACCGGTCATCAGCCGTCGGACCGGCCAAGAAGCCACCTCTGAATTGCCGCGAAAGGGGTCTTCTATGTACTCACAAGGTACCAAGGGACTCAGCCGAATCAAGTCCTGGATCCAGGAACTCATCGCCTCGGCAGACTACGAAATCTGCGTCGAGCCGGACGAATTCGCCTTCCGGGTGGGCTGGACGGTGACCAAGACGGGATTCGGCTCGCGTCGCTACCGCGACCCACGGTTCGACCAGCTCCGCCTGCCGCACAAGGTGACCGAGGAGGTGTCCTGACGTGTCGAGGAATCCGCGTAACCAGATCTACCCGGCCAACGAGGACCTCCCCGGCGCCGGCGGTGGCGGGCCGCTCGTCAGGCTCTGGCGGGCCCGGGCCGAGTTGCTGCTGCTGGCCGGGCTGGCGGTGTTCACGCTGGCCCTGCTGGGCGCCACGCAGGAGGGGCGGTGGGTGCCCTTCATCCTGCTGACCAGCGCCATCTCGGTCCCGGCCGCCACCAGGGTCGGCCGCAACTGGATCGTGGCCCACTTCTGGTGCGTGATGTCCAGGCACCGCCTGCACCGGGTCTGCCTGGAGACCACGATGCACACGAGGGCCGGCCGCATCCCGCTGGTGTTGTGGATCACGCCCACGGCCACCGGCGAGAAGGCGCTGATCCTGGTCAGGGCCGGCATCAGCGCCGAGGAGTTCGAGGCGTACAGCGAGGAGATCGCGGCGGCCTGCTGGGCCCGCAGCGTGAACGTCTACCGGCACCGCACGCGGGCCCAGTTCCTGATCGTGGAGATCGTCAGGCGCGACGAGGTGCCGGGAGCCACCTCTCCCGGGCTGGACCGCCTGTACGGCAGGCGCGCCTGGGTCGCGCTGAGACCCGACCTCGAGGAGCCGCCTGATCTGCGCACTCGGGTGGCACTTCCCCAGATGGGCTGAGGCCCGCTGAAAAGGCCTAGGGAATCCGGGAAATTCCCTGGGGTGCAAGCCCCGGAGACCGCGGGGGCTCCGGGGCTTCCCCATGCGCGCGCTCCGCGCGAAGATGAGTTCATCTGGCGAACTCAGGAGTCGTGATGACCTCGACCGTCCACCGGACCTGTCCCCTCTGTGAGGCCGTCTGCGGCCTGACGCTCACCCTCGACGCCGGCGGACACGTGACCAGCGTCAGAGGCGACAAGGACGACCCGTTCAGCAAGGGCTTCATCTGCCCGAAGGGGGCCAGCCTCGGCCGGCTCGACGAGGACCCCGACCGCCTGCGCAAGCCCCTGATCAGGGACGGCGACCTGTGGCGCGAGGTCGGCTGGGAAGAGGCGTTCGCCGCCGTCAAGGCGGGTCTCGACCGGGTCGCCGACCGCGGCTCCGTCGCCGTCTACCTCGGCAACCCGAACGCCCACACCATGGCCGGCGCCCTGTACGGCGCGCCGCTGATCAAGGCGCTCGGCACCCGCCACGTCTACTCCGCCAGCACCGCCGACCAGATGCCCAAGCACGTGGCCAGCGGTCTCATGTTCGGGCATCCGCTGGCCATCCCGGTACCCGACCTGGACCGGACCGACTTCCTGCTGATGCTGGGCGCCAACCCGCTGGAGTCCAACGGCTCCCTGTGCACCGCGCCCGACTTCCCCGGCCGGCTCAAGGCCCTGCGCGGGCGGGGCGGGCGGCTCGTCGTGGTCGACCCGCGCCGCACGCGCACCGCCGCGCTGGCGGACGAGCACGTCTTCGTCCGCCCGGGCACGGACGCGTACCTGCTGTTCGGCATCGTCCACACCCTGTTCGCCGAGGACCTGGCCCGGCCCTGGCACGAGGTCAACGGGCTGGCCGAGGTGCGCGAGGCGGCCAAGCACTTCCCGCCGGAGGTCGTCGCGCGGCGGACCGGGGTGCCCGCCGAGGTGATCGTGCGGCTGGCCAGGGAGCTGGCCGGAGCACGTACGGCCGCCGTCTACGCCCGGATCGGCACGTGCACCGCCGAGTTCGGCACGCTGGCCCAGTGGCTGGTGGACGTGCTCAACGTACTCACCGGCAACCTCGACCGGCCGGGCGGCGCCATGTTCGCCAAGCCCGCAACCGAGTTCGCCGCGCGCCGCCGGGCGTACACGGTGGGGCGGTGGAAGAGCCGCGTGCGCGGGCTGCCGGAGGCGAACGGCGAGCTGCCCGTGGCCACGCTCGCCGACGAGATCGAGACGCCCGGCGAGGGCCAGATCAGGTTCCTGCTCACGGTCGCGGGCAACCCGGTGCTGTCGGCGCCGCACGGCGACCGGCTGGACGCGGCCTTCGAGCAGCTCGACTTCATGGTGAGCGTGGACCCGTACCTGAACGAGACCACCCGGCACGCGAACGTCATCCTGCCGCCGCCCCGGGTCCTGCAGTCCGGGCACTACGACTTCGCGCTGCTCGGGTTCGCGGTGCGCAACTACGCGCGTTACTCGCCGCCGCTGCTCCCGCTGGACGAGCGGCCCTCGGAGGCCCAGATCCTCGCCAGGCTGGCGATGATCGCCTCGGGGCTGGAGGGCGACCTCGACGCGTTCGTGATCGACGAGATGTTGCGCAAGGCCACGCAGACGCCCGATTCCGGGGTCGAGGGGCGGGACGTGGCGGAGCTGCGCGAGCTGCTGGAGGGCGAGACGGGGGCCGAGCGGCGGCTGGACCTCATGCTCAGGCTCGGCCCGTACGGCGAGTGGGCCGGCAAGGGCGACCTGTCACTGCGCAAGCTGCTCGACAACCCGCACGGCCTGGACCTGGGGGCGCTGGAGCCCCGGCTGGACGAGGTGCTCAAGACCGCCTCCGGCCTGATCGAGCTGGCGCCGCCGCAACTCATCGAGGACGTGGAGCGGCTGCGCGCCAAGCTGGAGGAGGAGCCGCCGGAGATCGTCCTCATCGGGCGGCGTCACCTGCGCTCCAACAACAGCTGGATGCACAACGTGGGCCCGCTGGTCGGCGGCAGCAACACCTGCACGCTGCAGATCCATCCGGCCGACGTGGCGCGGCTCGGGCTGGGCGGCGAGGCCGTGGTGCGGTCGGCGAAGGGCCAGGTCACGGTGCCGCTGGAGCCCACCGACACGATCATGCCGGGCGTGGTGAGCCTGCCGCACGGATGGGGTCACGCGGGCGGCGCGCAGAGCGTCGCGGCCGAGCACGCGGGCGTCAGCGCGAACTCGCTCACCGACGAATCCGCCCTAGACGTCCCAAGTGGTAACGCAGTGTTCAACGGAGTTCCGGTCACGATTTCACCAACCGGGGTGATCATCGCACATTAGGGTGTCGCGCGTGACTATCGCGCCGGAAGAGGACCGCCTGAACGCCCAGATCGCCTTCGCCATCGAGATCGACAAGTTGAAGCGGATCATCCGCCGCAACCATCTCATCGACGGCTCGCGGCGGGAGAACACCGCAGAGCACTCCTGGTACGTGGGCACGCTGGCGATGGTCCTCGGCGAGCATGCCCCACCCGGTACCGACCTCCAACGGGTGGTGGCCATGTTGTTGGTGCACGACCTGGTCGAGATCGACGCCGGTGACACCTTCGTCTACGACGCGGTGGCGGTCTCCGCGCAGGCCGAGGCCGAGCGGGCCGCCGCCGACCGCATCTTCGGCCTGCTGCCCGCCGAGCAGGGGGCGTGGCTGCGGGAGCTGTGGGACGAGTTCGAGGCCAGGAAGACGCCGGAGGCGAGGTTCGCGAAGGCGCTCGACCGCTTCGCCCCGATCCTGGCCAACCACCACACCGAGGGCGGCACGTGGCCGCTGTTCAAGGTGACGGCCGGGCAGGTGCGGGAGAAGGTGCGGATCATCGAGGAGGGGTCGCCCTCGCTGGGCGCGTACGCCCTGGAGCTGGTCGAACTCTCCGTGGCCCGGGGCCACCTGTCCGAGTGATCCCCCAAAGGCCGGGGTAGGGGACTTGTCGTGAAAGAGACAGTACGCGCGAGACGTCGGCAGTTGCGGGGTTTCGCCGGACCAGTGGCCATCGCCGACCGGCTCGAGAAGTCGAAGGCCATGGACCGGCCGATCAGAGGGCTGGCCAAGGTCGTACGCCGGCGGCTGCGCCAGGGCCGCCTGCGCGACCTGCTGCACGGCGTCCCGCTCGGGGAGCCGGTGCACCCGCCGCTGGCCACGGTCAGCCTGGGCTGCTGGATCTCGACGGCCGTGCTGGACCTGGCGAAAGCCGACCCGCGCGCCGCGCGCCTGCTGCTGGCCACGGGCCTGGTCAACGCGCTGCCCACGGCGGCGGCCGGGCTGACCGACTGGTCCTCGCTGCACCGCGAGCAGCAGCGGGTGGGTTTCGTCCACATGCTGTCGAACATGACCGCCCTCGGCCTGTTCTCCGCCTCCCTGTGGGCTCGCATGCACGGGCGCGAGCGGCCCGGCCGGATGTTGTCCTTCGCCGGGCTGGCCGTGGGCGGGCTCGGCGCCTATCTCGGCGGCCACCTGGCCTACCGGCAGGCCGCGGGGGCCAATCACGCCCCGCAGGTGACGCATCTGGTGCCGCTGGGCTGGCACGACCTCTGCCCGCTCAAGGACCTTCCCGAGGGCCGGCCGGTGGCCCGACGTCTCGGCTACATCCAGCTCTTCGTACTGCGCCAGGGGGAGGGCGTGACCGTGCTCGCCGACCGGTGCCCGCACCTGGCCGGACCGCTGCACCAGGGCCGGCTGGTCATGGAGGACGGCGAGGCGTGCGTGGTGTGCCCGTGGCACAGCAGCACGTTCCGGCTGGCGGACGGCTCGGTCAAGCACGGGCCCGCGACCGCGCCGGCGCCCGTGTTCGAGACGCGGATCAGGCGTGACGGCACGATCCAGGTACGGCCGGGGTTGACCTGAAGTTAGATTGAGGTTCTACCGTCGAGGTCATGGGGAAGATCCTTGTGACCGGTGCGACCGGCAATGTTGGCAGGCATGTGGTGTCCCGGCTCACGGAGGCCGGGCTGGACGTTCGGGCGTTCGCCAGGAACCCGGAGCGGGTCCAGGCGGACGTGGAGACCGTACGCGGTGATCTGACCGTCCCCGGGACGGTGGAGGCGGCGCTGGCGGACGTGGAGAGCGTCTTCCTGGTCTGGCCGGGCTTCACGACGGGGAACGCCTCCGACGTGATCTCGGTGATCGCGCGGCACGCCCGGCGCGTGGTGTACGTGTCGGCGAACGTGTCCGACGACGGGACGGCGGCCTCGCACTACCAGGAGATCGAGGAGCTCATCCGGCGGTCCGGGCTCGGCTGGACGTTCCTGCGGCCCGGCGGCTTCGCGGTCAACACGCTGGGGTGGGCGGACCAGATCCGGCAGGGTGTGGTGCGGTGGCCGTACGGGAAGGCGTCCAGGGCGCTGATCCACGAGCAGGACATCGCCGCGGTGGCCGTGCACGTGCTCACCTCCGGCGGCCACAACGGCGCCTCGTACGTGCTCAGCGGGCCCGACGAGCTGACCCAGGCCGAGCAGGTACGCGTGATCGGCGAGGTGATCGGGCGCGAGGTGCGCTGGGAGGAGCTGCCGCCGGAGGAGGCCAGGGAGCAGCTCATGGCGGGATGGGGCGACCCGGCGTTCGTGGACAGTGCGCTGCGGACCTGGGAGAGCTTCGTGACCAACCCCGAGAGGGCCACCGGCACCGTGGAGAAGCTGCTGGGCCGCCCCGCGCTGACGTTCCGCCGGTGGGCGGAGGAGCACGCCGCGGACTTCTCCTAGGAGGCCGCCTCGTCGGCGGGGTGCTCCACGAGGGCGAGGATGCGGCTGGACATGAACCTGGCCGTGCGCACCGGCGTGCCGCTGCGGGTGACCTCACTCACCTCCACGAGCCCCCGCCGGTTGGCCACCTCGACCCGCCGGCCGGCGCGGGTGGCCGTGATCTCGTAGGTGCGGGGCGACGAGCCGCCCGCGTCGATGACGATCTCCACCCGATCACCCTTCATGTCCTGGTTATACCCACGGGCAGTTATCCGTACACCAGTACGATAATGGCCGCAATCCCGACACAGACGATGACCGCGCGCAGCACCGGGGCCGGGATGCGCCGCCCCAGCCGGGCGCCCACGAACCCGCCCGCGACCGCGCCCAGCGCCACCCCCGCCACGGCCTGCCAGTCGACGTCCGCGACCACCACGAACAGCACGGCGGCCACGGCGTTGACGATCAGCGCGAGGACGTTCTTGGCCGCGTTCACCCGCTGCAGGCCGTCGTCCAGGAAGATGCCGAGCAGCCCGATCAGCAGCACGCCCTGGGCGGCCCCGAAGTACCCGCCGTAGACGCCCGAGGCCAGCACCCCCAGCCACAGCGCCGCGCCGCCGTGCGGGTGCGCCTCCTCGCGCCGCGCCGACACCCACGCGTTGAGCCTGGGCTGTGCCAGGACCAGCACGCAGGCCAGCGCGATCAGCGCCACGACCACGACCTCGAACACGTCGGGGTCCAGGAACAGCAGCAGGATCCCGCCGATCAGCGCCCCCAGCGCCGAGGCGGCGCCCAGGCGCAGCAGGCGCTCGCGCTGGCCCAGGAGCTCGGTGCGGTAGCCGTACGCGGCCGTGAAGGAGCCGGGCACGAGGCCGATGGTGTTGGAGACGTTCGCCGTGACGGGGTCGACGCCGATCGCCAGCAGCGTGGGGAACGTGATCAGCGACCCCGACCCGACCACTGCGTTGATGGCGCCCGCCACCACCCCGGCAGCGCAGACCGCGGCCAGTTCCCACCCCGTCACGAACCCTCCCGACCAGACCGCCGCCGTGCCGCCGTGCCCGGTCAGGGCCGCGGCGGCAGTCAGTGCGGCAGGGTTCTCACCGGGTGTCCCGGTCCTTGGGGGGAGTGAAGAGGCCGCCCAGGTTTTCCAGGACCTTGCCCATTTCGGATGGGACGATCCAAATTTTATTGGCGTCGCCTTTTGCGATCTCGGGCAGGGTCTGCAGGTACTGGTAGGCGAGGAGATGCTGGTCCGGGTTGCCCTCGTGGATGGCCTTGAACACCATGCCGATCGCGTCCGCCTGCCCCTTGGCGCGCATGGCCTGGGCCTCCGCGTCCGCCTGGGCGCGCAGCACGGCGGCCTCCGCCTCGCCGCGCGCCCGCAGCACCGCCGCCTGCTTCTCGCCCTCGGCGGCCAGGATCGCCGCCTGGCGCTGCCCCTCGGCGGTCAGGACGGCGGCGCGCTTGTCGCGGTCGGCGCGCATCTGCTTCTCCATCGAGTCCTGGATGGAGGCGGGCGGGTCGATGGCCTTGAGCTCGACCCGGTTGACCCGGATGCCCCACTTGCCGGTCGCCTCGTCCAGCACGCCGCGCAGCGCGGTGTTGATGTCCTCGCGGGAGGTCAGCGTGCGTTCCAGGTCCATGCCGCCGACCACGTTGCGCAGCGTGGTGACGGTGAGCTGCTCGACGCCGATGAGGAAGTTCGCGATCTCGTACGTGGCCGCCTTCGGATTGGTGACCTGGAAGTAGATGACGGTGTCGATGGACACGACGAGGTTGTCGGAGGTGATCACCGGCTGCGGCGGGAACGACACCACCTGCTCCCGCAGGTCGATCATGTCCTTGATGCGGTCGATGAACGGCACCACCAGGTTCAGCCCGGGGGTCAGCGTCCGGTGGTAGCGGCCCAGGCGCTCGATGATGGCGGCCGTGGCCTGCGGGATGATACGGATCGTACGGGCCACCCCGAAGCCCACCGCCGCGACCACGACGATGGCGACGATGAGCTGCTCGACGGACATGGCGACGCTCCGGAGTCGAGGATACCGACTCCGTAGATCCTATTTGGTTTCAGGTTTGGCCGTCTTTTATCCGCATAAATGGTGATCTAGTGAGCGCGGGCGTACCAGCGGCCCTCCGCGCTGCGCTCCAGCGAGAGCGGCACGCCGAACGTCTGCGAGAGGTTGTCGGAGGTCATGACGTGCTCCAGCGGCCCCTGGGACACCACGGAGCCGTGACGCAGCAGCAGCCCGTGCGTGAACCCGCTGGGCACCTCCTCCACGTGATGCGTCACCAGCACCAGCGTCGGCGAGCGGTAGTCGCCGGCCAGCAGCGACAGGCGGCGCACCAGGTCTTCCCGGCCGCCCAGGTCAAGCCCGGCCGCCGGCTCGTCGAGCAGGAGCATCTCGGGGTCGGGCATGAGTGCGCGGGCGATCTGCACCCGCTTTCGCTCGCCCTCCGACAGGGTGCCGAAGCGGCGCCTGATCAGGTGAGCCGCGCCCATCATGTCGATCAGCTCGACGGCCCTGGTCACGTCGTTGGAGTCGTATTCCTCGGTCCAGCGGCCCATGATCGCGTAGGAGGCCGTCAGCACGAGGTCGATGACCTTCTCCTCCGGCGGGATGCGCTCGGCCAGCGCGGCGCTCGCCAGCCCGATCCTGGGCCGCAGGTCGAACACGTCCGCCTGCCCCAGCCGCTCCCCCAGCACCTCGACCAGGCCTTCGCTCGGATAGAGCAACGTGGCCGCGACCTGCAGCAACGTGGTCTTGCCGGCACCGTTGGGACCGATGACGACCCATCGCTCGTCCTCGTTGACCGTCCAGTCGATGCCGCGCAGCAGGGCCGCTCCGTCGCGCCTGACGGCGACGTCCTGGAGCCGCAGCACCTGACCACCCATCCCCGATCCCTCCTTAGGAGTCACCCTCTGGACAAACCTATTGCAGGGCGAGCGCTTATCGTGGATCGGTGCGCCCTGAATCGACTGTCTGCCCATCCCTGGTCGCCTGGGGCAATGCCTGGCTGTCCGGTCACGTCGGCCTCGATGAGGCGGCTGACCACGTGGAAGCCGTCGGCGGGCCCGCCGTGGCGGGCGACGTCCCCTTGCGTAAATACCTCGCAAACCTGCGCGCCGGTGGCCTGCGCGAGTTCCGGCTCGCCCTGCCCGCGCCCGGAGACCCGCTGGGGCTGTCGGGGCCGGCGTCGTTCAACTCGGCGGCGGTCGACGCCGGCCAGGCCGCGATCGCCGTGCTCGGTGACCACAACCTCGGGCTGGTGCCGCTGCCGGACCGGCGCGGGTCGTCCTATGTCGGGGTACGCCTGGAGGTGCACGACTCCGGCCCCGTACGCCATGACCTGCCCTCCTTGGCGGAGGCCGAGCGGGAGCTGTCCGACGCGATGCGCGCGGCCACCGAGGCCCTGGCGTCGGTGGACGGCCCCGCGCAGGGCCGTCCCGAGCGGCTTGAGCGCGGCGGGGAGCTCGCACCCGGCTATCCGGGGCGGGCCCACCGGGTCTCGGCCCTCGCCACGCGACTGGGCGCCGTGCTGCGCCTGACCGACGAGCGCGGGCTCACGTCGGGGCAGGTCGCCGCGGGCAGGGCCGCGCTGCGCGAGCTCGACCGGGCGGTACGCCGCGCGCTCGTGGCGGCGCACCACGCGATCTTCGAGCCGGTCAGAAACCAATGACCCTGCCCTTTCGGGTACCGGAACCGTCGACCCGGCCCCCTCGTCCACCGGATCAGGCCGCCGCGCGCTTCCGTCTCGCCGTCAGGAGCCGGAGGCGGCCACGTCTTCGGCCTTCCAGACCCTGACCAGCTTGTCCTTGCCCGCCGAGACGACGGCCGTGTCCTTGCCCACGGGGACGATGCCGACCGCGTACACGCCGCTCTTGTGGGCCTTGACGGGCTTGCCGAGGGCCTTGCGGGTCTCTGGGTCCCAGAGCCGGATCGTGCCGTCGGTGCTGCCTGACAGCAGCACCGTCCGGTCGCTCATGGACCCGAAGGACAGCGAGTAGACGATCTTCTTGTGGCCGGACATGGTGCCGAGGGTCTTGCCGTTCTTCGGATCCCAAATCCGGATTTTTCCGTCTTTGCCGCCAGACGCCACGACCGTCTTCCCGTCCACCTTCCCCACCGCGACCGAGTAGACGCCCTTCGAGTGACCCTTGTACGTCTTGCCGTACGCCTTGCGCTTCGACATGTCCCAGACCCGCAGCGTCTCGTCCTCGCTGGCCGACACGGCCACCGCGCGGTCGCCGATGTGGGTGGCGCTGAGCCAGTTCACCGGCTTGCGGTGGGCCCTGATCATCTTGCCGGTGGCCTTGCGCTTGTCCAGGTCCCAGAACTTCAGGTAGCCGTTGGCGTCGCCGGTGACCGCGACGTACTTGCCCTTGACCTTCGTCAGCGCGACGGCGTAGACCGCGTCACCGTGCCAGCCGAGGACCTTGCCCTTGCGGGTCTTGAGGTTCCACAGGCGGACGCTGCCGTCGTAGCCGCCGGAGACGGCCATGGGGGTCTTGCCCATCATCACGCCGGCGACGGCGTAGACCTCCTCGCTGTGGCCCCTCATCGTGGCCAGGGACTTGTGCTTGCCCAGGTCCCACAGGCGTACCCGGCCGTCCTGGCCTCCTGTGACCAGCCACGTCTTGTCACCCACGGGGACGGCGGAGAGCGTCTGCACGCCCCTGGTGTGGCCCTTGAGCGACTTGCCGTCCTGCTTGCCCAACACCGGCACCGTCGCCCGCTCCACCTCGACCGGCGTCGGCACCGGGGTCGGCGTCGGCGTCACCGTCGTCGGGGTGGGAGTCCGGGTGGCACCTGCGGGAGTCGGGGTGACGGACGTGGTCACCTGTGCCACGGCCCCGCCTCCGGACGGTCGCGTACCGAACATCGTCGGGCCGAAGTACAGGATCCCGCCGGCCAGCGCCAGGGCGACGACCAGCGTGACGGACACCATCGCGGCCCGCTTACGCCTGGCCTTGACGAGGTCGGGCTGCTCCTCGGCCGGGACATGCTTGAAGAAGGCGTCGTTGCCGTCGCCCCCCGCACCGCCGCCGGCGGGGTGGTCGGCTCGCGAGGGCGACTCGGAAGCGTCCCCCTGCTCACGCACGGCACCTTCGCCCTGCACGGGCACCTGGCCCTGCGCGGGCGCTTGGCCACGCACGGGCACCTGGCTGCGCGCGGGCGCTTGGCCGCGCGGCTCCACCTGGCTACGCGCGTCCGCCTGACTGCGCGGGATCGCCTGGCCATGCGCCGCTGCTGCTGAAGAAGGGCACCACCGGCACGGTCACGGCCAAGGTCGGCGTGATGTCGTTCGACGTCGACCAGGGCATGGAGAACATCGACGAGGAAGAGCTCGAGCGCCTCGGCATCAAGGGCTATCACTGGCTCAAGACGGTCAAGACGCAGATCGTCACCCCGCCGCGTAACCCCGGCCGGAGCTGGACGCCGCCGCCCGTGGTCAAGGAGTACAACCCGCCCGCCAGCCACCAGGAATCGAACAAGAAGAAGGACACCTGACCGATCAGCCGAGGCCGTGCCGTACGGCGTACAGCGCGGCCTGGGTGCGGTCCTGCACGCCCAGCTTCATCAGCACGTTGGAGACGTGGGTCTTGACCGTCTTCTCCGCGACGGCCAGGCTCCTGGCGATCTCCCTGTTGGACCGGCCGGAAGCGATCAGCGCGAGCACCTCGCGCTCGCGCTCGGTCAGCGGCACCGGCGCGGGGACGGCGCCGTTCGCGGAGGTGGCCAGCATCGCCTCCGCCGCCTCCGGGGCCAGCAGCACCTGCCCGCCGTGCACAGCGCGTACGGCCTGCACGAGCGCGGGCGGATCGACGTCCTTGTAGAGGAACCCGGCCGCCCCCGCCCGCATCGCCGGACCGACGTCCGACGGATCGCTCACCGAGGTCAACACGACCACCTTGGTCGCCGCGCCGGCCAGCCGCTCCAGCGCGCCCAGCCCGTCGAGCACCGGCATCTTCAGGTCCAGCAGCAGCACGTCGGGCGCCAGCTCCCCGACCAGCTCGACGGCCTGCTCCCCGTCGCCCGCCTCGCCGACGACCGTGATGTCGTCCTGCAGGTCGAGGAACGTCCGCAGCCCCTGCCGCACCACCGGATGATCGTCGGCGATCAGCACCCGGATCACAGGCCCACCTCCACGCGTACGGTGGTCCCCTGGCCGGGAACCGAGTCGACCGTCATGACGCCCCCCACCGACTCGGCCCGGTCGCGCATCGACACCAGGCCCAGGCCGCGCGACTCCGCCTGCTCGAACCCGTTCCCGTCGTCGTGCACGGTCAGCGCCAGCCTGTCGGCCTCGCACCACAGCCGCACGGTGACCCTGGTGGCGCCGGAGTGCCGCAGCGCGTTGTGCAGCGCCTCCTGGGCCACCCTCAGCACCGCCACCTCGACCGCCGAGTCCAGCGGCGGCAGCTCGGCGCACTCGAACGTGACCAGGGACGGGTGGAGCCGGTCGAGCATGCGCACGTGCTTGCGCAGCGTCTCCGACAGCCCGTGCCGGTCGAGCTCCGCCGGGCGCAGCTCGACGATCACCGCCCGCAGCTCGGCCAGGGCCTCGCCGGCCAGCCGCTGGACGCGCTCGATCTCGACGGCGGCCTTGTCGGGGGCCTTGTCGAGCATGGCGCCGGCGGCCTGCGCCGTGAGCCGCAGCGAGAACAGCTTCTGCGTGACCGCGTCGTGCAGCTCCCTGGCCACCCGGTTGCGCTCCTCCAGCATCGCCAGCTCGCGCCCGCGCTCGTAGAGCCGGGCGTTGGCCAGCGCGATCGCGGCATGGGCGGCGAACAGCGTGAGCAGCTCCTGGTCGTCCTGGGTGAACCCGCCGGGCGTGCGCTTGTTGGCCAGGAAGATGATGCCGAGCACCTGGTCGCCGTCGCGGATCGGCACCCCGAGGAAGTCCTTCATCACCGGATGCGCCTTCGGCCACCACTCGAACCTGGGGTCTTTGCGCAGGTCGGGCAGCCGGGCGGGAGCGCCGTCGCGGAGCATCGCGCCGAGCATGCCGTGCTGCCTGGGCAGCGGCCCGATCGCGTCCCACTGCTTGTCGGTGAGGCCCTCGGCGACGAACTCGGCGAACGACCCGTCCTCGTCGGGGACGCCGAGCGCGGCGTAGCGGGCGTCGAGGAGCCGCTGCGCCGAGCGTACGATGACCTGGAGCACCTCGCGGACCGACAGATGGCGGGTGACCGCGAGCACCGCGGAGCTCACCGCCTGCAGGATCTCGTCTCGGTCGGAGGTCACGGCCCCACTCTATGGTCCGGGCCCGACAGGATCCCGGGTCCACGGTCCTAGGACGATGTGCCCAGGCGAGGGCGGGCCCTCAGCCCGATGTACGCCGCGCGCCGCGTTCCTACCGTCGGCTGTATGACGAACACCGCACTCATCACCGGCGCCTCCCGTGGACTCGGCCTCGCCCTGGCGAGGTCCCTGGCGGGCGCGGGCTGGAACCTCGTGCTCACCGCCCGCGGGGCGGCCGACCTGGAGCGGGTCGCCGCCGAGCTGGGCGCCACCGCGATCGCGGGCGACGTGACCGACCCCGAACACGTGCAACGGCTGGCCAGAGCGGCACCCGAGCTGAACCTGCTGGTCAACAACGCCAGTGACCTGGGTGTGACGCCGCTGCCGCCGCTGGCGGGCTATCCGCTGGAGGCGTTCAGGGTGCTGCTGGAGACCAACGTCACCGCACCGCTCGCCCTCGTCCAGGCCACGCTGCCCGCCCTCCGAGCGGCCGGCGGCGCGGTCGTGAACATCACCTCCGACGCCGCCACGGGCGCGTACGAGGGCTGGGGCGGCTACGGCGCCACCAAGGCCGCGCTCGAGCAGCTCTCCAACGTGCTGGCCGCCGAGGAGCCCGCCCTGCGCGTCTGGTGGGTCGACCCCGGCGAGATGAACACCCGCATGCTCGCCGACGCCGTGGGCGCCGAGGAGGCCGCGGCCGCCGCCGGCCCGGCCAAGGTGGCCGCCGCGCTGTACGACCTGGTGAGCGCCCGCCCGGCGAGCGGAAAAGTGAGCCTGCAATGACCGCCGCGCTCGACTTCCAGCTGCCGCCCGGCCTGTCGGCCCACGAACCGCCTGAGGCGCGAGGCATGTCCAGGGACGCGGTCCGCCTGATGGTCTCGCGCGGTGACCTGGAGCCGGCCCATCACCGCTTCGCCGACCTGCCGGGCCTGCTGGACCCGGGGGACCTGATCGTGGTGAACAACTCGGCGACCCTGCCCGCGGCCGTCCGGCTGGACCGGTTGGCCGTGCACTTCTCCACCGCCAGGCCGGACGGCACGTGGCTGGTGGAGCTGCGCCGCCGTACCGGGAAGGCGTCCGAGCCCTACGGCGGGGGCGAGCCGGGCGAGTGGCTGCCGATGCCGGGGCGGGCGACGTTGCGGCTGATCGAGCGGGAGACGCCACGGCTGTGGCGGGCCGCGCTCGACCGGGACGTGGAGGCGTACCTGCGGGTGCACGGGGTGCCGATCCGCTACTCGTACGTGGAGCGGGACTGGCCGATCGAGGCGTACCAGACCGTGTTCGGGACCGTGCCGGGGAGCGCGGAGATGCCGAGCGCGGCCCGGCCGTTCACCGCCGACCTGGTGACGGCGCTGGTGGCGCGGGGCGTGGGGATCGCGCCGATCACGCTGCACACGGGGGTGGCCTCGCCGGAGAAGGACGAGCCGCCCTACCCCGAGCGGTACGAGGTGCCGGCGGCCACCGCGCGGCTGGTGAACCTGGCCAGGGAGAGCGGCGGGCGGGTGGTGGCGGCGGGGACGACCGTCGTACGGGCCCTGGAGACGGCCGTCGGCGCCGACGGGCGGGTGTCCGCCTCCGGGGGCTGGACCAGGCACATCGTCACCCCCGAGAGCGGCGTACGGGCGGTCACGGGGCTGATCACGGGCCTGCACGAGCCGCGCTCCAGCCACCTGCTCATGCTGACTGCGATCGCGGGCGAACCGGCGCTGGCCCGCGCGTACGAGGAGGCGCTACGCCAGGGGTACCTGTGGCACGAGTTCGGCGACACGCACTTGATTCTGAAGTAATAGGCTTTACACAGATTTTGCATTCGTGATAGGAACAGCCGACATTTACGGGGGCTTAGTTCTGTTGCGTCCCCGTGCCCTTTGATCCCGGAGACGTTGAATGCGCAACTCCCTTCCCAAGGTCGCCTCGCTGGCTTTAGTCGCGGGCGCCCTGCTCCTCCCGGCTGTTCCTGCCTCCGCCACGACCGCTCCCGCCACGGCCGTCAAGGCCGTGCAGGACGACCCGTTCTCCGTCTTCGACGTGACGGTGAAGGCCCCCAAGAAGGTCAAGGCCGGCGGCCGGATCAACTACACGATCCACGCCGTCAACGACGGCCCGCACTACGCGGACGCCTGGTTCCTCGGTGGCCAGTTCCCCAAGGGCGTCGACCTGAAGAAGATCCGCTACCGCACGAGCATCGCCGACACCGAGTGCTTCCTTGACGGCCGCGCCTTCTACTGCTTCGCCAACAAGGTCTTGGAGAAGGGCGAATCCGTCACCATGGTCTTCGAGACCAGGCTGACGAAGAAGGCGAAGGGCACCCAGACGGCGACGCTCGGCATCATCTCCTACGACGTCCAGACGGGCATGGAGAACATGAGCAAGGAAGAGCTCGACCGCCTCGGCATCCCCGAGCACGGCTACGCCAAGACGGTCAAGACCAAGATCGTCCGCTAGTCCTGACACACTGCGCCCGCGCCCGAATGCCCAACCTGCTTCACGAGCATCGGACCGGGCGCAGTACCGTGGCTGGATGTGGACCAGCGCACCCTCCTGATCACACTGACCGGCCCTGATCGCCCGGGCGTAACTTCACGACTTTTCTCCGTTCTGTCGAATTTCCCGGTGACAGTGGCGGACATCGAACAGGTCGTCATCCGGGGCCGTCTCACGCTCGGCGTGCTCGTCGCGTACGCGGGCGGGCCCTCGACCGGCACCGGAACCACCCTCGGCGCCATGTGGACCGCCGTCGAGCGAGTGGCCGAGGACCTCGGCATGGAGGTGGAGCTCTCCACCGGATCGCAGGCCAAGGAGCAGCGCCGCCGCGGCCGCCTGTCGGTCAGCGTGCTCGGCGCCACCCTGCAGCCGGCCGCCATCGCGGGCATCGCCGGCCGCATCGCCGCCGCCGGCGCGAACATCGACCGCATCGAACGCCTCGCCCAGTGGCCCGTCACCTGCATCGAGCTGTCCGTGTCCGGCGCCGACCCCGACGCGCTGCGCGTGGAGCTGGCCGCCGAGGCCGCCGCGCAGGAGGTGGACGTGGCCGTGCAGCGCACCGGCCTGTCCCGCCGGGCCAAGCGGCTGATCGTCATGGACGTCGACTCCACCCTCATCCAGGGCGAGGTCATCGAGCTGCTGGCGGCGCACGCGGGTTGCCTGGAGGAGGTCGCCCGGGTCACCGAGGAGGCCATGCGCGGCGAGCTGGACTTCGCCGAGTCGCTGCGGCGCCGGGTCGCGCTGCTCGAAGGGCTGCCGGCCGAGGTGTTCGAGCTGGTGCGCAAGGAGGTCGTGCTCACGCCCGGCGCCCGTACGCTGGTGCGCACGCTCAAGCGGCTCGACTACCGCTTCGCCATCGTCAGCGGCGGGTTCACGCAGATCACCGACGGGCTGGTGGAGGAGCTCGGCATCGACTACTCCGCCGCCAACGTGCTCGAAGTGATCGACGGCCGGCTGACCGGCCGGGTCGTCGGCGAGATCGTCGACCGGCCGGGCAAGGCGCGGGCGCTGGAGAGGTTCGCGCGCGAGGCCCGCCTGCCGATCTCCCAGACGGTGGCCATCGGCGACGGCGCCAACGACCTGGACATGATCGCGGCGGCCGGGCTGGGGATCGCGTTCAACGCCAAGCCCGTGGTGCGCCAGGCGGCCGACACCGCGGTCAACACGCCGTACCTGGACTCGATCCTCTACCTGCTGGGCATCTCGCGGGACGAGGTGGAGGCCGCGGACGCCGAGGACAGCGTGCTCACGGCCCAGTGAGGTCGGCGCGGTGACCTAGTGTTCCTTGGGGTCCCAGTGGCTGACGAGGCGTCCCTCGCCCGGCCACAGGTCCTCCCAGGCCGACTCCACGCCGATCACCGCGAACGCCCCCGGCCGGAACCCGTAGTCGCCCCCGGCCAGCCCCAGGGCCAGCTCGTGCACGCCCGGGTTGTGCCCGCACAGCACGACGGTGCCCAGGCCGGGGTCGGACCGGCGGACCAGCTCCAGCAGCTCCTCGGGGTACGCCTCGTAGATCTCGCGCTCGTAGCTGATCTCCGTCTCGGGGAAGGCGATCTCGGCGGTGCGCCTGGTCCTGAGCGCCGGCGAGCAGAGCACCACGTCCGGGTCGAAGCCGGCCGCTCTGATCTCGTCACCCGCCCGCTTGGCGTCCCGCTCGCCCCGGTCGGTCAGGGGCCGCTCCCGGTCGGCCAGGCCCGGCACCTGGGCGGCTTTGGCATGGCGCAGCACGATCAAGGTACGCACGAGCTCATCCCGTCCTCGAGGCCCAGACCGACAGCGCCACGATCACGGCCAGGACGGCCACCATTCCGAGCAGGATCAGGCCCAGGGTCTTTCCGCCGCTGGGCCGCTTCTCATCGTTCACGCGCCCAGTTTCCCACCGAGGTGCGCGGGTTCCACTCCCGCCCACCCTCCGCCGGCTCCGACGCGAAGGAGCCCGCCCCCGGCCGGGGAACGGGCTCCTCGAAACTCCGCGGGTTACGACGGGACGGGCTCGTGCTCGCGGTTGTTGTTGCTGGCCGGCTCGCTGGTCACCGACCGCCGCTTGGACACGATGATCGCGCCGACCACCACGCCCACCGCGACCACGGTGATGCCGATGCGCAGGGCCGGGTTGCCCGCGTACAGGACCACCGCGGGCGCCACCAGCAGCGCCACCAGGTTCATCACCTTGATCAGCGGGTTGATGGCCGGACCGGCCGTGTCCTTGAACGGGTCGCCGACCGTGTCGCCGATGACCGTGGCCGCGTGCGCCTCGGAGCCCTTGCCGCCGTGGTGCCCGTCCTCGACGAGCTTCTTGGCGTTGTCCCAGGCGCCGCCGGAGTTGGCCAGGAAGACGGCCATCAGGGTGCCGCAGGCGATGGCCCCGGCCAGGAACGCGCCCAGCGGCGCGTACCCCAGGGCGAAGCCGACCGCGATCGGCGTCATGACCGCCAGCAGGCCGGGGGTGGCCAGCTCGCGGAGCGAGTCGCGGGTGCAGATGTCCACGACGCGGCCGTACTCGGGCTTCACCGTGCCGTCCATGATGCCCGGGTTGTTGCGGAACTGGTCGCGTACCTCGAAGACCACCCGCATCGCAGCCCGCCCGACCGCCGAGATCGCCAGCCCCGCGAACAGGAACACGACCGCGGCGCCGATGATGAGCCCGACGAGGACGTTGGGGTTGTCGATGCCGAGGCTGAAGTTCTGGAACTCGCCCAGCGCACCCTTGATCGCCGCGTCGGCCCTGCTCAGCTCGGTCTCCACGGCCGTACGGAACGCGCCGAACAGCGCCGTCGCCGCCAGCACGGCCGTGGCGATGGCGATGCCCTTGGTGATGGCCTTGGTGGTGTTGCCGACCGCGTCGAGGCTGGTCAGCACGCGGGCGCCCTCGCCGTCGACGTCGCCCGACATCTCGGCGATGCCCTGGGCGTTGTCGGAGACGGGACCGAAGGTGTCCATCGAGACGATGACGCCGACCGTGGTCAGCAGGCCGGTGCCCGCCAGGGCCACCGCGAACAGCGCGAGCGTCACGTTCCCGAAGCCGAGCAGGAACGCGCCGTAGACCGCGCCGCCGATGATCAGCGCCGAGTAGACGGCCGACTCCAGGCCGACGGCGATGCCGGCCAGGATGACGGTCGCCGGGCCGGTGGCCGAGCTCTCGCCGATCTCGCGTACGGGCCGGCGGGTGGTCTCGGTGAAGTAGCCGGTGAGCAGCTGGATGGCACTGGCCAGCACCAGGCCGATCAGCACCGCGCCGATGGCGATGAGCCTCGGGTCGGCGTCGGACTGCACCGTGGCGCCGGTCAGGCCGGAGAAGCTGCTGGGCAGGTACCAGAACGCGGCCACCGCCACCAGCACCGCCGAGATCGCGGCGGAGATGAAGAAGCTGCGGTTGATCGCCGCCATGCCGCTGCGGTCGCGGTCGCGCATCCCGGTGACGAAGATGCCGATGATCGCGGTGATGACGCCGATCATCGGGACGATGAGGGGGAAGATCAACCCCTCCTGGCCGAAGGCCACCCGGCCCAGGATGAGGCTGGCGACCAGCATGACCGCGTACGACTCGAACAGGTCGGCCGCCATGCCGGCGCAGTCACCGACGTTGTCGCCCACGTTGTCGGCGATGGTGGCGGCGTTGCGCGGGTCGTCCTCCGGGATGCCCTGCTCGACCTTGCCGACCAGGTCGGCGCCGACGTCGGCCGCCTTGGTGAAGATGCCGCCGCCGACTCGCATGAACATCGCCAGCAGCGCCGCCCCGAACCCGAACCCTTCGAGCACGGCGGGCGCGTCACCCTGGTAGATGAACACCACCACGGCCGCCCCGAACAGGCCGAGGCCCACGGTGAACATCCCGGCCACACCGCCGGTACGGAACGCGATGCGCATGGCGCGCTTCTCGCCGGACTCCTTGGCCGCGGCGGCGACACGGACGTTCCCGCGCACGGCCAGCCACATGCCTATGAACCCGGTCAGCGCGGAGAAAACCGCCCCGACCACGAAGAAGATCGAACGTCCGATGCGTTCGTCCCATTCTCCGGGTAGCAGGAGCAACAGGAAGGGAATCACGACGACGAAGATCGCCAACGTGCGGAACTGGCGCGTGAGATAAGCCGCGGCGCCTTCTTGTACGGCGCGCGCGATGTTCTGCATTCGTTCGGTGCCCTGGCCGGCGGACAGCACCTCGCGTACCAGTCCGCCTGCGACGGCTAGCGCGATAAGTGCGACCGCGGCGACCACGACCACGATGGTGAGATTGTTTCCGCTCAGGGCCAGATTGGACGCTGGCTCCGCTGCCAGCATGTGCCTGCTCATCGTTCTCCTCGGCAAGACCGGTCGTCCTGCCCGGGCGGTGCTGCAGTTTGCCTCGGCGGGTGTTGCGGCACCATCCGGGTTGTGGGTGCCGCTTCCGGTTGAATCCGCATTCCGCCGGATCACCTTGGCCGGTGCCGGGAGTCTACGCAGGCACTCAGCGGATATGAAGGCTCTCGCGGTCGCTAATTGTGCGAGTGTCTAGTAATCCCCTGCCAGTGCCCCGGTTTGGGGTCTGACAAGCGAAATTTCCCTGGGTTTACGGTCGAGGCAAGGCGCTATATCGGTCGGACCGAAACCTAGGTCGGCGGGGTGCCTCCGGCGCGGCCGGCTCCCGTCGGCCCAGGGGGCTCCAGCCCTTTGGCGGCAACCGCTTTCCCGCCTCCCGGCCCGGTCTGCGGAGCGGTCTTCCTCGATGGGACGCCCGGGCGTCCACGCACCCGGATCAGGCCCGACACCGCGAAGGCGCCCGGCGGGCAGCGGCACCCTGACGGGCCCTCGTCCATGACCGACCGCGGGAGTTGCCGACCACGAGAGCCCGGACAGACGGACCACGACGGGCCGGCACCAGGTACCCGGACGAATCGCGCGGCGGTGCGGCGCATCGTACCGGCAGGCAAGACTGTCGCCGGGACACGTCCGAATACCGGCGGGACCCGGCTCGATCCACAGGACCAGCCAGATCGCCGTCACGACGGCGGCGGACCGGCCCACCAGGTCGCGGTGAAGCCCGCCACCAGGGTCTGTGAGCCCGGGCGGCAACCACCACCGCCACGCCCAGAGGCCCCACGCCCAGAGGTCCCACGACCCGAGGTCCACGCCCCAGAGGCCGCCACGGCAGCGCCCGTCCCGTGCGTCAGTCGCACCCACGCTGTCAGGGGCGGTCAGGGACTGTCAGACGCCCACGAACGCTCCGCGGCACTCGATCCCCGGGTCGTCAGGAGACGAGAGGAGAAGAAGTCGTCAGACCCCGACCAAGAAGTCGTCAGACCCCGACCGCCGCGGGCCAGCTCATGCGGATGTTCGTCCCCTTGGGGCTGGGAAACACCTCGACGTCATCGGCCAGTCCCTCGATGACCGCGATGCCGAAGTTGGACATGAAGGAGTCAGACAGCATACCCAGGTCGAGGGGCTGTTCCTGCTTGATCTCTTCGCTGGGGGCCTGATCGCTGACCGTGACTTCGAAACGCCCGGAATCGTCACGCAGCTCGATGCGGATGGGCTCGCCCGGACAGTGCGCGCGATGCGCCTCGACTGCCCGGGAGCACGCCTCACCCACGGCGAGCCTGACCTCGTCCAGCAGGGACTCCTCCACGCCGGTACGGCGAGCGATCGCTGTCGCCACCAGCCGTGCGGTTCGCACGTGCGCGGGGAGAGCGCTGAACGTCAGCTCGACGGTAGCCATGCTACTTGTCTTTGCCGTGAGCTTCCTTGGCCTCGTCGACCGAAGCGTAGATCCCGAAGACCTTGGTCAGACCGGTGATCCGGAAGATCTTGAGGATGCGCTCCTGCGTGCAGACCAGCTCGAGGGAGCCGTCGTGCGCGCGGACCCGCTTGAGCCCGCCGACCAGCACGCCGAGGCCCGTCGAGTCGAGGAAGTCGACCTTCTCCATGTTGACGAGAAGGTGGAAGTTGCCCTTGTTGACCAGGTCGATCAGGAGCTCACGCAATCTCGGCGCCGTGTAGACATCGATCTCACCCTCGACCTCCACGATGGTGAGTCGGTCTTCGGTGCGGTGATCCAACTTCAGATCCACAGATCCTCCAGCGCCTCGCCTGCGAAACTACTCTTGCGGGCCTGGCAATCTGGAGCGTGGCCCCAGACTGTCCGACCCTGACGCGCGGCATTCAACCACGCGCCTGGCTTGTGTCTATACGAAATCACGATTCCCGGCGACTTTGCCCATCGATGCAAGACTGGAAACAGTGACTTCCTCCGGATCCTCCCCACAACAGGCAGGTCCACTCCTCCACCACCTGCTTGGCGTTCCCGCACGTCACGAGCGTGTCACCCATGTGGAGCATGTTCCAGCACGTCAGGCGGGTCAAGTCCAATGGCCCAAATGGACGCCTGAAGTGCTTGTTACGCGCTTGGCGAACCGCGGGGTCACAGGACTCTGGCCACACCAGTACGAGGCCGCCGACCTGGCTTTTCGTGGCCGAAACGTGATCATCTCCACAGGCACGGCGTCGGGGAAGTCGCTGGCGTACCTCACCCCGGCGATCGCCTCCTGTCTCGACGGCGGCACGGTCCTGTACCTGACGCCGACCAAGGCACTGGCCGCCGACCAGCTCCGCGGCCTGCGCGAGTTGCGCATCACCCAGGTGCGCGCGGCCTGCTTCGACGGCGACACGCCGTTCGAGGAACGCACCTGGGTACGCCAGCACGCCAACTACGTCCTGACGAATCCCGACATGCTCCACCGCAGCATCCTTCCCCGCCACGCGCAGTGGTCGTCGTTCTTCCGCCGCCTGCGCCTGGTCGTCGTGGACGAGTGCCACGGTTACCGCGGCGTGTTCGGCTCCCACGTCGCGCAGATCCTGCGCCGCCTGCGCCGCGCCTGCGCCCGCTACAACACGCACCCCACGTTCCTGCTCGCCTCGGCGACGGCCAGCGAGCCGGGGGCGTTCGCGATGAGGCTGACGGGGCTTGAGATGGACGAGGTGACGGTGGACGCCTCGCCGAAGGGTTCAACCACCATCGCGTTGTGGGAGCCGCCCCTGACGGAGCTCCGGGGCGAGGGCGGGGCTCCCGTACGGCGCACGGCCACGGCGGAGGCGGCGGATCTGCTCGCGGACCTCGTCCTGGCCGACGTACGAACGCTCGCCTTCGTCCGTTCCCGCCGGGGCGCGGAGACGGTCGCCCTGTCCGCCCGCGCCAAGCTGGCCGACGTCGCCTTCTCCATCTCCCCCCCTTTCCCCACCCCCAGGGCCGCCACCTCCAGCCCCAACACCCCCTCCTCAGGCCCCTCCAGCCCCAGCGCTGGTCCCTCCGGCCCCTCCAGTAGGGCGAACCCGCTTGACCCGATCACCACCACCAGCCCGACGCCTCAAACCGACCCGAGAACTGCCGATCGCCCAATCGATCCCGCAATCGACAACACCCAGCAATTCCCGCTCCACCCATCAGAACCGCCTAACGGCCCGTTCACCGCTCATGGCCCTCTAACTTGGGCGCTTCCGGACGACCCCTCTCACGCGGCAGAACTAGCCGACCTCCCCAACAAGATCGCCGCCTACCGGGCCGGATACCTCGCCGAGGACCGCAGACTCCTGGAGAAGGCCCTCCGCGCGGGCACCATCATGGGCCTGGCCACCACGAACGCCCTCGAACTGGGCGTCGACGTCTCGGGCCTGGACGCCGTACTGATCGCGGGCTGGCCGGGCACCCGCGCCTCCCTCTGGCAGCAGGCCGGCCGGGCGGGCCGCGACGGCCAGGACGCCCTCGCCGTGCTGATCGCCCGGGACGATCCGCTGGACACCTACCTCGTCCACCACCCCCAGGCCCTGTTCGGCCAGCCCGTGGAGGCGATCGTCCTCGACCCCGACAACCCGTACGTCCTGGGCCCCCACCTCTGCGCCGCGGCCGCCGAGATCCCGCTGACCGAGGACGACCTGCCGATCTTCGGCACCACCACGTCAAAGGTCCTGGCGGACCTGGTTACGCAGGGCCTGCTCAGAAAGCGTCCGGCAGGCTGGTTCTGGACCAGGCGCGAGCGCGCCACCGACCTCGCCGACATCCGAGGCGGCGGAGGCGCCCCCATCCAGGTCGTGGAGTCGTCCACCGGCCGCCTCCTGGGCAGCGTGGACGAGCCCTCGGCCCACACCACGGTCCACACGGGCGCGATCTACCTCCACCAGGGCGAGACCTTCCTGGTGGAGCTCCTGGACCTGGAAGCCGGAGTGGCCCTGGTCTCGAGCGCGAACCCCGACTACACGACGTTCGCCCGGGACATCACCGATATCTCCGTCCTCTCCACTGAACGCTCCCACCCCTTGGGGCCCGGCACGCTGCACTTCGGCGAGGTGGAGGTGACCCGCCAGGTGGTCTCCTACCTCATGAGGCGTCTCCAGTCGGGCGAAGTGCTCGGAGACGAGCCCTTGGAGCTGCCGCCCCGCACCCTCCGTACCCGCGCCGTCTGGTGGACGCTCCCCGCCTCGGCGGTAGCACCCCTCGCCGAAGCGGGCATCGATCTCGGTGGAGCCGCCCACGCCGCCGAACACGCCTCCATCGGCCTGCTCCCCCTCTTCGCCACCTGCGACCGCTGGGACATCGGCGGCGTCTCCACGGAGCTGCACGCCGACACGGGCCTGCTCACCGTCTTCGTGTACGACGGCCACGAGGGCGGCGCCGGCTTCGCCGAACGCGGCTACGCCCGCGCCACGGACTGGCTGACGGCCACGAGGGAAGCGATCATGTCCTGCGAATGCGAACGAGGCTGCCCCTCCTGCATCCAATCCCCGAAATGCGGCAACGGCAACGAGCCATTGGACAAACGAGGCGCCATCCGCCTCCTCAACACACTCCTAACCCCTCAATAGGTCACTCAAAAACACCAGCACCCCACTCCCCAGGCCCCACAATCACGCGAATAACCACACATCTCCTCCCCCAAATTCATTACCTTCCACCCACACCATCGCCGAAGTGGCCCACCGCCCCAGACACACACCATCAGCGCAAGTCACAAGCATCACGCCCACACCCACCGAACAGCCCAGCCTGCCTTTCGATCGACCCCGGCATCACTCGACAGTGAGCCCCGGTCAAAACGAACAACCCGGACCGGAACGCAGAGCAATTACCGCTCCTTCAGAGGTCTTCCGCAGCTATCTAGCTCTCTCCACCTCGGTGCCGGCGACTCGCATAAACCCGTTCGTCGCCCTTTTGGCTACCGTCGTCCGCGCCATCATCATCCGCCGCCCAGAAGTCGGCAGCCCCTGGCTGCGGACGCTCCCAGAAACCGCTGTCCTCCATGGATCTCGGCGACGGCGGCAGGTAGTCGTTCCAACGCTCTTCAAGGCGTACGGCGGGCGTCACCGTCGGAGCGGAGGGCTCAGGAACATCCGTTACCGCCGAACTCGGCAACGCGATATGACCCGGCCCCTTATCCCCGCCCGACCCTCCAGGGCCAGGTCGCCCCTCCAGACCGCCGCCACTGCCTTCAAGACCGGGCCGCGCCTCAAGACGGGGCGGCCCCTCGTAACCGCCCCGTCCCTCGAGGCCGGCCAGCCCCTCAAGACCGAGCGACCCCTCCCGGCCGGGCCTCTGGCCGCCACCTCTCGCCGTGTCCGCACCGGGCTCACGATCGACATCACCACGGCGCGCCACTTCTCCGCGCACCTGATCTTCCCTACGCACCTGATCACGTGAGGGCGACTGCAGCCGCCCCTGCTCCGAGACAGTCACCGAGGGCGCCGCCGACGGTGCCGCCGACGGCTGGGAGGACACCTCACCAACATGCGACAACGCCTCCGCGCCCAACCCCACCGGCTCCCCGCCCGATTCGATCCGCTGAGCTCGAGACGGCTGCTCGGGGACGCGAGTCCTGGCAACGGCCAGGATGACCGCCGGCCGACGCGGTGCCGTCGTGGCGGGCGTGACATTGCCATCCGCCTCTCCGACATGAGCCTCGTGATCGGCCACCCTGGCGACCTGCGCCCCACCAGTCGGTGCACCGCCATCTCCGAGTGCCGAGGGCGCGGGTACGGAGCCGCCCGCACCCGTGGCAAGCGAACGCCGCCGAGCCCAGGCACCCGCATGGGCGCCGAGCAGCAGCAGGAGAATGCCTCCCGCCACGTAGAGGCCGTACTGGCCGAGGCCCCCGATCGGCGACTCGTTCGACTGGGCCTTCACTCCATCGCTCTGTACGGGAGCCGTATCCCCGCCGTCCTCCTTCGCATCCGCCGGCGCCAGTTCGCCGTTGTCGCCCTGCGCGTCGGCGGTCGGAATCGGAAGGTTGCCATTCGGATCGGCATCGGGCAGGTCCGGCAGCTTCGTGGTGGTCGGCTTACGGGTCGTCGGCTTGGCCGAGGGGAGGGTCTGCTTCTTGGCGGGCAGCGTGGGCAGCGCATCGACGCCTCTGGCATCTCTGCTCTTCGGCGTCTGATCGTTGCCGGTCGTCGTCTTCTTCGTCGGCTGCGCCGTGGGGGCGGCGGGGAAGCTGATGTACGCGGCCGCCGACTCGCCCGATCCGATCGACCCGCCGTCGCCGTCACCCCTGAACGCCTTGACCGTGAACCCAACCTTCTGCCCAGCCGCCTTGGCAGGCACGCCCAGCACCGCCTTGCAGGACGAACCCGCGCACGCGCTGTCGGCGGGCAGTCGCCCGACCACGCCCGACTGCGTATTGGAAACCTCGTATGACTGCAGGTCAGGCTCGGACCCCTTGCTCCAGGTCACCAGGACCTTGCTGGTGCCCTGCTTGCTCGCGTTCACGTCGCCCGGCGCCTCGGCAGGCCGTCGAAGCTTGAACGTGCTGGTTGCGTACCTGGTCCCGGTGATCTCTCCCTTGAGGGTCACGGTGAAGGTGCCGTTGGGGGCATCGCCGGCCGCGAACGTACCGGAGATCGTCTGGTTCGCCCCACCTCCCGCGACCTTCTGGCTGGGCGTGGAGGGCCCTTCGACGTACAGCCCTATCCGCAGCTGCATCAGGCCCGTACGCGCGGAGACCGTGACGGACGAGTCCGACACCACCTGACCGTCAGAGGGCGAGGTGATCTGACCGGAGGAATCGCCCTGCCCAATCGTCGTGCCGACTTGAGCGGCTCCGCCGTACGCAATCATCGTGCCCGCTTGAGCGGCTCCGCCGTATGCGATCGACGTGTCTGCTCGAGCGGCTCCGCCAAGCGCGATGGATCCGGCCACGATCAGCCCTGCGGCCACCACTCTGCCGACTACCGTCACGACGCTTCCCTCCATCGAGAGCCTCGCCGCCTGAGCACCCACGGGGCGTTCATGCGACGACCGGAAGTGCAGTCCGCCCGGCCGATACGGTCACCGACCGTCCCCGGACCCGCACCCTAGCGACTGTGGTCCTGCGCTCCCAGACTCCCTGTCACATACGGCATGGACCGAGGGTAAGCGGAACCTTACGGGAGAGATCAGACTCTTGGACACCACGTCCAAGAAGTCGTGACTTGATTGCGACATTGCCTCGCAAGCCACAACAGCCACAAAGCGCCCAGCGCTTGGACCACACCCATTTCACGTACGAGCGTTCATGCGCTCACATGGGGTTCTTGCACAAGGACGCTGCTCACACCGCTCGACCTCTCGTTCGAATAGCGGCAATTCATCGTTGCGTTCGAAGATCTACACCTAGGGTGCGTCGCCGGAACGAGCCCGGAACAACGTGCTGGTTGGCGCAGGAAACGCCTCATGCTCTCGATCGATATCTCGTTTTACAGACACAGCGCCAGCGCCGAGCCCTCCAAGCTAATAGACCGTCATCGATAGCCCGGGTTCCACACGAATGCAGGCGGCCGAGGTTGCGGCGGTGGCTAGTGATCGTTTCCCGTTGGTGCGGCGGGGGTCGCTGGGCCTGCGCGTGATCTGCCCGTCAGGGTGCGGGGTCCCAATAACGGCAATGAGATCGGTAACGCGGTCCAGACGTCGGCAACATCTTCGGTGATCTTGCATTGCGTCAGGTCGACGCCATTTTCCTCGGCCAATGCGGAGGCTCTCTCGCAGGCACCTTCCGGGTCGATCAACGCCAGCTTCGCCGCTGCCAGGGCGCTGAGGTCTGCGGCGCTGTTGACTCGGTGGCGGGCCACGCGCACGGATCCCACCGTGGCGAACGCTGTGGCGATCGCCATCAGGAGCCCCATGAGGGCGACGCCCCAGAGGGTGGCCGAGCCACGGTTTCTGGAGTTGAGCGCTTCGTCACGATCTTTGGAGTTGATTGCTTCCTCCCGATCCGATGTCCTGAAGGCTGTAGCGGCCATAGGTGTTGGTGATGGCGATATGAGGCATCAGTGCCTTGTGCCGGCAAGCCCATGCCGGGGGGCGGTTCCGACCGATGAGGTTGGTCGCGACGCTTCGCCGCGCCCCCTCCGCTCGGTCTGGGCCAGCATCGTGTTGAGCGAACTTGCCGGGCGCCTGACCTCGGTGCTCAGCGGTGCCGGCTCGGACATGCGGCGGGCGAAGGCGCCCTCCGCGCGATACAGCCGGAACGGTCGTCACCGAGGCTCCGTCGTACATGGTCAGGCGCGGCAGGGCGACGGCGAACGTCTCGGTGACGGGTCATCGTTCGGTGTCTGCGGTGGCCGCTGCCGATACGCGGACTGCGGGTAAGGATTCGCCCCAGGACGGGCGTACTTCTACTGTGATCTGCACTTTTGTTAGTTTCGGATCGCGGGTTATGTCCACTTGAGCGTCTGGGCTGGTGGCTGTGCGGGCGAAAGTGCGGACCTGGTCCAGGGGCTCGCCTCTGGCTGCGGCTCGGACCGCTGCTCGGGCGGCATCCACGCATTCGAGTTGGACTCCGACGGCTTGAATGGCCCACAGGGCGGCTGCCAGCACGACCATGAGGGCGGGCAGCATCGCGGCGGTCTCGGCAGTAACCGAACCGCGCGATGCCGGCCGCTCGGTGCTCTTGAGGGTCCGCGTGTGGCGGAAGGTCATTCCTTCGTTGTGTTGAGTGCTCGGTCGATGAGTGACGTCAGCATTTCCTGGACCTCTGGGCTGCTCACGACCTTGAAGAGGAGCGCGGCGAAGGCACAGGCTGCGATGGTTCCTACCGCGTATTCGGCGGTGGACATGCCGCGCTCGCGGTTGACGGTTGCGTAGTGGAGCCACTTGTTGGGTCGCACGCGAGGGCTTCTGGTGTGTCGGTCAGGGGGTGGTGAGGGGTTCACGGACTGCTTGATCGGAGCTGACGGGTCTCGCTGCGGGGTGGTGCCCGCCGTTGCCGGCTTGTGGGTCGTTGGAGCGTCTGCCGTGGCGGTGCGCGGTGTTGGAGCGTCCGCAGCTGTGGTGCGGGGAGTGAGGGTGGCTGTCGACGTGGCGTAAGCGGTGGTGGTTCGGGTGGCGTTGTGCGCTGGGGATGCCGGATGCGATGAATCGGTTGAGGCGGTCTGGGCGGGGCTTCGGACGAATTGCTGGATGAGGCTTCTGACGATGTGGCCGTGTGGGCTGGTGCTCGACGTGGTGGTTGGAATCCGGTCTGGGATGGCTTTGATGTCGTCTGGCGTGGTGGCGGGACTGTGCATCTTGCCTCCAGGTGTTCGGGAGCCGGGGTCTTGTCCGGCGGGAGTCCAAGGGTCGCTCAGGCGGGGTGGGCGCCGGTGAGCCGAACGCCGTTCTGTGGATAAGTGAGGCGCTGGAGTAATGCCTTGTGGATAGCGATGCCCTTGGCGATGAGGAGTCCGTCGGCGTTGGCTGGTCATGCTGGTGGATGGAGCGCTGGTGGATTGACGAAGTTGGGTCGCCGGGTAGCTGCGAGTCGCTGTAGCTGGTCTCGTGGTGTTCGTCCGAGTCGCTGGTTGTCCGGCGTCGCTGGTCGTACGGGCTTGCTGTGGTTGTGGTGGTCCGGTTGCATTTCTTGCGGTGAGTTCCGGCACGGGGTTGCAGGGGCCTGCGGGTGTGGTGTCTCCGAGGGTTGCTTGTGGTTACGGGATGATGATGGTGGAGGCCAGGCCGGCAATCACCGGGACGATGCCCAGGAGGACGAACGCGGGGAGGAAGCACAGGCCCAAAGGCGCTACCGCCTTCACGCCGACGCTTCTCGCCGAGGCCACAGCGGTGGCTCTGGCTGCTTCTCGGGCGTCGTCGGCCAGCCGGGTCAGGACGTCGGCCACCGGGGCGCCACTTTGCGCGGCGCGGGTCATGGCTCGGGACAGTTGGCCCATTGCGGGGTCTCTTGCGAGGGCGGCCCAGGTTGGTTCGGGGTCGGCGCCCAGCCGTAGTTGGCTGCTTGCCCACGTCAGACGGTCGCCGAGGGGGCCGCCTATCGCGTGGGCGGCGATCTCCGTGGCGGCACTCACCGGGCATCCGGCCCGCAGGCAGGCGGTCATCAGGTCGGCGGCGAAGGGAAGGTCGGCGGCGATTCGGTGGCGCTCTTGCTGGGCTGCTTGTTGGGGTTCTCTTCTGTGCAGGTACAGACCTACTGCCGGTGTGATGAGGAGGCCGGCGACGGCTCCGGCCAGGCCCCCGATCAGGAACACGAAGATCAGGCCGGTGCATGTGGCGGTGAGGGTGGTTCTGCGGGTGAGCTTGTGCGGACGGGGAGTGGGGTCCAGCCAGGTCGGGGAGTGCCGGCTTTCGTCGGGGGGTCGGGTGGGGTGGCTGTTCGGGTGCTGAAGGTCTTGAGGGTGATGGCGGATTGGGGCGTGTTGGGGGGCTTGGGGGTGGGAGGGGGAGGCCGGTGATGAAGGGGGGTTGTCCGGGGGGCGCAGGCGGGTGAGGCGTTCTGCGGGCGTTCTTGGTGAGAGCCACAGCCAGGCGGAGATGGCGGCGCACAGCGTGGACAGGAGCTGGAGCATCGGCGGGGAAATCCGATCGGGGGCGTTGGTTCGGGGGCCGTTTGCGATGTGGGGGTCGGCGTGAGGAGTTGTGAGCGGGCTCAGAGGTTCAGGTCTGGGCTCGGGTTGCCATGCGGTTGGTCCACCACAGGCCGCAGACGTCCAAGACGACCCCGGTCACCAGGCACATGAAGCCTGGGATGCTGCCGAACAGGAAGTCCAGTGGGTGCATGTTCAGGGCGCCGGCCATGAGGAGGCCGAGGGCCGGGAGGACGGCGAGCATTCTGGCTGTGGTGCGTGGTCCCGCCAGTTGTGCTGCCACGTCCTGGCGGTGGGCCTGGGCGGTTCGTAACGTGTGTGCCACTCGGTCGATCAAGGAGGCCATGCCCGCACCCACCGTGGTGCCGACCTCCCAGCAGGTCGCCAGCCTGTGGAAGCCCTCTCCTCCTTGTGGTGGGGCCGATGAGGTCAGGGCTGCGGAGACGTCGCCGCCGTCCCGTGCGGCAGCGACCACCGGGCGGAGGAGGCTGGGGTCGGGGAAGTCCACTGCGGTTATGGCTCTGGTGAGGGCCTCGCCGGGGGTGCGGCCGGCCGTCAATTCCGCTGACAGGGACTGGCACAGCTCGATCGATGCCCGTCGCCAGGCCTCCGCGCGGCGGGCTGGGCTGGGACGGGTGATGAGCTTGGACAGGGGTGGCCATGATGAGGGGTTGGGCATGTCCGAGGTCAATAGCTTGGTCAGTCGGGTTGTCGCTGGGTCGGGGGCTGTCCACAGCCATATGGCGACGGCTGTGGACAACGCGGATATGAGGGCGCTGGTCATCGCCTTGGTTCCGTGGGGGGGAGATCGCACGATTCGGGGATGCTTGTGCTGGGGTGATCGTGGTTTCGACCCAGGTGCGCTCGGTGGGTCAGGGCGTCGTGGCCGGGGCCTGGTCGGGTGTGGCCTGCTGCGTCGAAGGTCAGGGCCGGGACCGACTCGACGAAGCCGGCCGGTGTTCTGGAGAGCAGGCAGATCTCGGCTATGCGCCTTCGGCCGTCCGGGCGGCCGCGGGTCAGGTGGATGACCGCGTCGAGGGCCGCGGCCAGTTGGCTGTGCACGGCCTCTCTGCTCAGGCCCGCCGCGCAGCCGAGCGCCTCCAGACGAGGTGGTACGTCGGCCGCCGTGTTGGCGTGCAGCGTTCCGCAACCGCCCTCGTGGCCGGTGTTCAGGGCGGCCAGGAGGTCCACTACTTCGGCTCCTCTCACCTCTCCGACCACCAGGCGGTCGGGACGCATCCTGAGCGCCTGCCGGACCAGGTCGCGAAGGCCCACCCCGCCCGCGCCCTCCAGGTTCGCCGGGCGGGTCTCCAGGCGGACCACGTGAGGGTGGAGGGGGCGGAGCTCGGCCGAGTCCTCCACCAGCAGGAGGCGGTCGCCCGGGTCCGCGAGGGAGAGCAGTGCCGACAGGAGCGTGGTCTTGCCCGTGCCGGTGCCGCCGGTCACCAGGAAGGCGAGCCTGGCGGTGACCATGGCGGTGAGCACCGGGATCGCGGACGGGGCGATCGTGCCTGCCGAGACGAGGTCCGTCAGGGTGAAGGTGCGGCGTGGTGGCAGGCGCAGGGAGACGCAGGTGCCGCCGGACGCGACAGGCGGGAGCACCGCGTGCAGGCGTACCCCTCCTGGAAGGCGGGCGTCCACGTACGGGGATGCGTCGTCCAGGCGCCTGCCCGCGGCCGTCGCCAGGCGTTGCGCCAGCCTGCGGACGGCTCCGTCGTCCGCGAACGTGACCGGGGTTCGGCGCAGGCCGGTGCCGTCATCGATCCATACCTCGCGGGGACCGTTGACCAGGACGTCCGTGACGTCGGGGCGGGCCAGGAACGGTTCCAGCGGGCCCGCGCCCATCAGGTCGGCGCAGAGGGCCCGGGCGACGGCGAGGATCTCGGCGTCGCCGTACACGGACTTCTCGGCTCTCAGGGCCACTGCCACCTGGGCGGCGCTGGGCTCGGCGCCTGTCCGGGCCAGGCGTACGCGGACGGCCTCGACCAGGTCTGGGGAGACGGCGGTCCGGGTTTGCGGGTGGGGCTCCTGGACTTGGAGGTCGGGGGTCATGCCGCTGGGAGGAGGTCTCGCAGGAGGGAGGTGCAGAGGGCGCCCAGCACGGTGCGTGGGCCCAGTTTGGGCAGCTCTCCGCGGTTGAGGGTGGCGGTGAGCCGGGGCTGGTCGGGGAGGTTGCCGACGGACGGGACGCCCAGGGAGGCCATGGCCATGTCGTCGTCCAGGACTCCGGGGCGGAGGACGGCGCGGACGTCGGCGGTGTGTTTGCGTACCTCGGACAGGACCTGGGCGGCCGAGAGGATGCCGCGTACGTCTGCCGTGGCCACCGCCAACGTGATCTTCGCTCTGGTCAGGGCCTCTGTCGAGGCCGGGTCCAGGTGCCGGGGGAGGTCCACGACGACGAGGTCGAAGCCGCGCCGGCCCGCTTCGAGGACCGAGCGCATGGCCTGGGCGGGGATCGCCGCCACCTCGCCTCTGTGGAAGGACAGCACGGCCAGCTCCCCGAACGCGGGCAGCGCCGCTTGCAGCGCGCCGGAATTGATCCTGCCCTCCCTGGCCACCAGGTCGCCCCAGCGGGCACCCGGCGCCTCCTCGTGACCCAGCAACGCGTCTATGCCGCCGCCCAGCGGGTCGGCGTCCACGAGCAGGGTGCGGAGGTGGTCGGCAGAGGCACGCAGAGCCAGGCAGGCGGCGAGCACGCTCGCGCCCGCGCCGCCTCGGCCGCCGATCACGCAGATCACGGATCCCGACCGGGGGTCCGGCTCCATGGCATCCGCGAACCGGTCGACCAGGTGGCGTTCGTCGCCGGGGAGGGACAGGACGGTCTGAGCGCCCACGGCCACGCATTTTCGCCAGGTGTCCGGGTCCTCGGAGTCTCGGGTCACGAGGAGGACCTGGTCTCGGGCGGGAGGTGAGGTCGCGGCCACGGCGTCCGCCTGGTCCGCGCCGATGGCGATCAGCGGGGCGAGGTTCCAGAAGGGGCGGGCGTGGGCGGGGACGTGGGCCACGTCGAGCTGCGCACCGGCCGCGGCGGCGATGCGGACCAGGTCGTCGAGTAGGGCGTGGTCTTCGGTGATGACCAAGGGGCGGTGCATGTTCGGCCTCCCTGCGGGGTTGGGAGGCCCACCTTGGTGGAGGGGGTGGGGGCGGGGGACAGCCGAACGGGGTTCTGTGGATCGGGGGGTGGGGTGGGGTCAGGTGTTGTGGATAACTCGTTGTGCCAGGCCCTGCGGCCCGGGGCCAGAGGGTGATGATCACGGAAAGCCCGGGTGACTGTGGGGCATGCAGGGCGGGCCGGGCCAGGCCGGAAGTCGGGCCGTCAGGGGGGCCGGGATCGTGCGGAGGCTGGGCCACGCGAGGCGGCCGGGGACAAGCGAGGCGGGCCTGCACCGTGCAGGGCGGGGCCAAGCGTGGCGTGGCATGCGTGGCGGGGCGGGGCCGAGCCAGCTGGGGGTGGAAAAGGGGCGACCCCCGCCGGGGGGGAGAGCGGGGGTCGCCTGATCGGTCCGGCTCCGGGGGGGTAGAGCCGGTCCCGTTTCAGAAGAAAGCTTTCATCACTGGACCGGAGCCTGGCAAGGGACTTGCAAAGCCATCCCTTGCACGGTCGCTCCAGTTTCAGGTGATACCCACGTATGCTGCCCGATCGACTCGAGTTTCGTCGAGGAGCAATCTCGCATTTTCGCCAAGTTTTTTCGCCACCCCATAACGATCACATAAAGACGATCACAGAGAGTGATCATCACAGCTTGGTAACCGGCCGGCCAAGGCGTCGCCACCCCCATACCAGAAGTGCTGGACCATGGTCGGGTAAAGGTCTTGGTACGAGGGGTTCCCATCAGGGCGGATCCGTCGTAGAAAGGTGTCACGGACCACTTGTCCGGGTGCATCAACCGGGCACCCACGCGCGACCAGCCGCGGGAGGCGCGTCGTGACGGGCTTGACCCGCTCCGACGGATAGAGGTGCACGCTTGGTAACCCGGTGTGATGCACGGCAGACGGCGTCTCATGAGTGAGACGCCGTCAGCTATGTCCGTAACTCCCCCGCGGCCCGCGTCAGCCCCTCTGCATGGCCTCACAGATCGCAGTCGTCTCGCGTACGCCGAGGCTTACCGCAGCGGCACAGTGCTGTACCCAGGTGCCCACGCCCTCCGGCGTCCCGCTCAGGTACGCGCGAAGCGCATCCCCGTACGCCAGCTCCAGGTGCCCCACCTCGACCGCGACCAGTGACTTCGGGTCCAGCCCGTACTCGACCAGCGTCAACCGCTCCGCCGAACGCGCCACGATCCCGTCCGCCGTGCCGAACGGGCGCAGCACCGCCAGCTCCGCGTGTACCACGGCGGCCAGCACGATGGCGGGCGCCTTCGTGGGCTGTTCGAGCAGGCCGAGCAGGCCCTCCATGCGGGTCGCGGTGTCGGCGGCGGCCGGCGCGGGGCCCAGGGACAGCGGGTCGGAGGCCTCGTCGAAGGCACGGGGGCGGCCGAGCTCCTCCTGCGATGTCAGGCCGGCCGCCGCCACGACGTGCAGCCGGGCGAGCACCTGCCGAGGCGCCTTCCGCCACGTCGCGCCCAGGCGGCCCATCTCCGCCGACGCGCGCAGCGCCCCCTGCACCAGCGGGTCGTGCGCCTCGTCCCGGCGCAGGACGTCCAGAGGTACGTCCACGCCCTCGATGGCGGCCGACGCCCGCGCGCCGCGCAGGGACGACTCCGTGGACACCGCGGGGCTGGCCCGGCGCAGGACGCGGTGGCGGTACAGCCGGTCGACGGCCTGCCGGGCCTCGTCCACCGCCTCCGGGACACCGGGGAACTGGGCGATGGCGGCCAATGGGTCACTCACGAGACATGACCTTACCTGCGGGTAGCACCGGGACGACGAGGCGCGGGGCCCACCATCAGAGTGGCCCCGGTGCGGCGATCCAGAACAGCGGCGGGGTGGCAGAGAGTGGCCGGACGCCGGATCACGCGGGGCGCCAGGCGTACCGGCCGGGCGGTGGTGACCCTCGGTGTACGGCCGGGAACGGCCCGGCAGCCGACCCCCGAGAAACCCCGGCACACCCGGCCCCAAGGGGGGCCCATAAACCCCACCCGCACATTCTCCAGATTTCAGGATGACAACATTTCAATAGCAGTTGTAATGCACCCTGATAAGGCTCCCCCACGGTACAGACCTGTCTAGACCTCTTGTGTACCGAGGTCGTGAGCTGGTGAAGTGGGACACGACCTATCCAATCTGGCCATAGAAGGAGCATGAGGTGGCCCCGGAGACCGCTGGTAACGAGCCCCAGGCGCTGTCCAACCTGCTGCAGGAGAATCGCCGGTTCGCACCGCCGGCCGACCTGGCGGCGGCCGCGAACGTGACCGCAGCCGCATATGACGAGGCCGCCGCGGACCGTCTCGCCTTCTGGGAGCAGGCTGCCGACCGGCTCGCGTGGGCCAAACGGTGGGACACGACGCTCGAATGGAATCCCCCCTTCGCCAAGTGGTTCGTCGGCGGCGAGCTCAACGTCGCCTACAACTGCGTCGACCGCCACGTCGAGGAGGGCCGCGGCGACAAGGTCGCCTATTACTGGGAGGGCGAGCCCGACGGCGACACCCGCACCCTCACCTACAACGACCTGAAGACCGAGGTCAGCAAGGCCGCCAACGCCCTGCGGGAGCTCGGCGTGAACAAGGGCGACCGGGTCGCGATCTACATGCCGATGATCCCCGAGTTGCCGATCGCGATGCTGGCCTGCGCCCGCATCGGGGCGGTCCACTCGGTGGTGTTCGGCGGGTTCTCGGCCAGCGCGCTGAAGAGCCGGATCGACGACGCCGACGCCAAACTGGTCATCACCGCCGACGGCGGTTACCGCAGGGGCAAGCCGTCGGCGCTCAAGCCGACCGTGGACGAGGCCGTCGCCGAGTGCCCGCAGGTCGAGCACGTCCTCGTCGTACGGCGTACCGGCCAGGACGTCACCACCAACGGCAAGGACGTGTGGTGGCACGACGTGGTGGAGCGCCAGAGCGACCAGCACACCGCCGAGCCCCACGACGCCGAGGACCCGCTGTACATCCTCTACACCAGCGGCACCACCGGTAAGCCCAAGGGCATCCTGCACACCACCGGCGGCTACCTGACGCAGACGGCCTGGACCCACCACGCGGTCTTCGACCTCAAGCCCGAGTCCGACATCTACTGGTGCACGGCTGACATCGGCTGGGTGACCGGCCACTCCTACATCGTGTACGGCCCCCTGGCCAACGGCGCCACCAGCGTCATCTACGAGGGCACCCCGGACACCCCGCACCGCGGCCGGTTCTGGGAGATCGTGCAGAAGTACAAGATCACGATCCTCTACACCGCGCCCACAGCGATCCGGACGTTCATGAAGTGGGGCGACGACATCCCCGCCAAGTACGACATGTCCAGCCTGCGTATCCTGGGCTCCGTCGGCGAGCCGATCAACCCCGAGGCGTACGTCTGGTACCGCGAGCACATCGGCGGCGAGCGCTGCCCCGTCGTGGACACCTGGTGGCAGACGGAGACCGGCGCCATCATGATCAGCCCGCTGCCCGGCGTGACCGCGGCCAAGCCGGGCGCCGCCATGCGCCCGCTGCCCGGCATAGTCGCCGACGTGGTGGACGACCAGGGCAACAGCGTCCCGAACGGCGGGGGCGGCTTCCTCGCCGTACGCGAGCCGTGGCCCTCCATGCTCCGCACGATCTGGGGCGACGACCAGCGCTACATCGACACCTACTGGAGCCGTTTCGAGGGAATGTACTTCCCCGGCGACGGCGCCAAGAAGGACGACGACGGCGACCTGTGGCTGCTCGGCCGCGTGGACGACGTCATGCTGGTCTCCGGCCACAACATCTCCACCACCGAGGTGGAGAGCGCGCTGGTCAGCCATCCGAAGGTGGCCGAGGCGGCCGTGGTGGGCGCTACCGACCCGGTGACCGGCCAGGCCATCGTGGCGTTCGTGATCCTGCGCGGCTCCGCCGAGGAGAACGACGACATCGCCTCCGACCTGCGCAACCACGTGTCCAAGACGCTCGGCCCGATCGCCAAGCCGCGCCAGATCCTGGTAGTCCCCGAGCTGCCCAAGACCCGGTCCGGCAAGATCATGCGCCGCCTCCTGCGCGACGTGGCCGAGAACCGCAGCATCGGCGACGTCACCACCCTGGCCGACAGCACGGTGATGAACCTGATCTCGGAGAAGCTCCCGTCCGCGAAGTCGGAGGACTAGAGCCACACGCGTAGCCGCATGTCCCAATAAAACGGGACATGCGGCTACGTAGATACGCTGAGCCACCGGCCGAGACGTGGCCGTTCCCGGCCGGTGGCCTCCGTGCTCGTCGCCACCATCGCCGCCCTGGCCCGGGCGAAAGCCTCCCCCGGACGGCCGCGGGACCGCGCAGGGCCGCCCTCCCGATCATCACCTCCCCGGCGGGGATGGTCATGCCACCTTCGCCTTCATGTCGGCGGGGGTGAAGCTGGATGGATCAAACCGGGGCGCTATCTTTTCCGATCGGGTAGTTCTGGGAGTGATGGCGGGACGCGTGCTCGGTAAGTTCCTCGGCGTGTTCGGCGGTGCCCGGCTTTCCGTACGGCTCGGCCTGGCGAGACTGTCGGGACATGGCGTACGGCGACGATCGGCAGCGTGCCGAAGCCGTCACCACCGGGAACCTCGCGGCCGGCCTCATCGCGTCGATCCTGGCGGCGGTGTTGCTCAACGCACGAGTACGCAGCGTCGCATTGCGCTGGATGATGTTTGACACGGCCACCAGGCCTCGATAGGAGACGTTCATGCCGCAGACTCCCGAGGAAGAATCCCTGGGCTCGCTGGTCGCCCAGGCGAGCAGTCACATCTCGTCCCTGATCCGCTCGGAGATCGAGCTGGCCAAGGCCGAGTTCAGGTTCGACGCCAAGCGGGTCGGCACGGCGGCCGGGATGTTCGCCGCCGCGGCCTTCATGGCGCACCTGTGCCTGATCCTCGCCTCGTTCACGATCGCCTACGCGCTGGCCCAGGTCATGCCCAACTGGCTCGCCTTCCTCATCGTGACCGTCTTCTACCTGCTGGTCGCGGGTCTGCTGGTGTTCGTCGGGATCCGCCGGCTCAAGGGTCTGGCCGGGATGAAGCGGACCGCCCGATCGATCAAGGGGCTCAAGGAGATCGCCACTCCCGAGGAGCCGGCGCTGCCGGTGCCCAGCCCGGACCGCGAGCCGGTGACCCGAGATGGCGCCTGACGAGTCCGTCGTCCAGATCGAGGGCCCGTGGACGCACCGCGCGGTGCACGCGGGCGGCACCCGGTTCCACGTCGTGGAGGCCGGTGACGGGCCACTGGTGCTGCTGCTGCACGGGTTCCCGCAGTTCTGGTGGACCTGGCGGCACCAGCTCACCTCGCTGGCGGGGGCGGGATACCGGGCGGTGGCGGCCGACCTGCGCGGCTACGGCGGCAGCGACAAGCCGCCGCGCGGCTACGACCTGCCCACGCTGGCCGCCGACGCGACGGGGCTGATCAGGGCGCTGGGCGAGACCGGCGCGATCGTGGTGGGGCACGACTGGGGCGGGCTGCTGGCCTGGACGATGGCCGTGCTCGACCCCAAGTGCGTACGCCGGCTGGTCGCGGTGTCGGCCCCGCACCCGCTGCGGCTGCGCAACGCGCTGCTGACCGACCCCTTCGGGCAGCTGAAGGCCAGTGGCCGGCGGCTCGGGTTCCAGCTTCCCCTGCTGCCCGAGCGCCGGCTCACGCGCCACGACGCGGCCCTGGTGGGGCGGCTGCTGGAGGACTGGTCGCGGCCCGGCTGGCCGGACGCCGGGGAGTCGCGGACCTACCGCGAGGCGTTCCGGATCCCGGCCGTGGCGCACTCGGCGCTGGAATACCACCGCTGGTTCGGCCGCTCCCAGCTCCGCCCCGACGGCCGCCGTTACGCCAGGGCCATGCGTACCGAGGTCGAGGCCCCCACGCTGCACCTGCACGGAGCGCTCGACCCGAGCGTCCTGCCACGCACGGCGCAGGGTTCGAGCCGTTACGTGGCGGCCCCCTACCGGTGGCGGCTGTTCGAGGCGGCCGGCCACTTCCCCCATGAGGAGATCCCCGACGTGTTCGACACCGAGTTGCTCGGCTGGCTGAACGATCCGGAGCCCGACCGATGAGAGACCGCGATCCCGAGGGCCGCCCGCGCAGCGCCCGGCCGCGCGACGCGTACGGCAGGCCGCTCCCCTACGGCTCCCCCGGCCTGCCCAGGGTCCCCGACGACTACGCCCCCACCACCGAGCAGGCGCTGGCCGACGGCCGCCGCTTCCTCGACGAGGGCCTGCCGTTCAACGCGCACGAGGTGTTCGAGGGCCGCTGGAAATGCGCGCCCGAGGAAGAGCGAGAGTTGTGGCAGGGTCTGGCGCAGATCTGCGTCGGGTTGACGCACCTGCAGCGCGGCAACGGGCGCGGCGCGGTGACCCTCCTCAGCCGGGGGGCCGCCAAGGCGCAGTCGTACGGCGGCGCGTACGACCCCGTCGGCAAGGCGGCCTCGGGCCTGACCCAGGACAGCGACCCCGACGAGGCCATCGCCCTGATCCTGGCCAAGCTCCCCCGCTAGCCCCAATGCCGGGAAGTTAGGACGGCTGGCGGTTGCGTCAAGGTGTTCGGCTGAACCAGAGACATGAGAACGGAGATCCAGTAGAACGGGTGATCTTC